>CALVMA010000128.1 GCA_944341655.1 uncultured Clostridia bacterium
ACGGAATGCCCCTGCCCTCCGTTTACCTCGAAAAAACGGACGGCTCCGTACAGAAGATCCGCTCTTTTTCTTACAAAGATTTCAAAAACAGGCTGTAACCCGATAACGTGCGGGAGGCGCAAATTTGATTTGCGTCTCCCGCACGTTTCGGTTTCTTCGTTTTCGTCCGCGCGGGGAAGGAGGTTTTCCTCTGCACGAGGGAGGAGATTTGCCGCGCAGACGAAAACCTCCTTTTGCCCTGCCCGTCGAAAGAAAGCGGAGGCAAATTTTTGCCTTCCGCTTTCTTTCGGCTTTCCCGTTTTATAAAAAGCCGCTTCATATTTTATAACCTTGTAATTTTATAAAAAGCCGCAATTCTAATTTTATAAAAGAGCCGCAATTCTAAAAGAAGCGCAAACCGAATTTCGGTTTGCGCTTCAAAATTTTATTCGGGCTTATTGCAGGAACAGGGCCGCCTGTTCCGCGGTGCCCGTATCCACGACGAATTTCACGGGGTTGTTGTAGTACAGCGTTCCGAGGAAGGTGCCGTCGATCTTCTGCAGGATCCCCTGCACAAAGGAAGTATCTTCCCCGATGCGGAACAGCGCCAGAACGAGGAGGGTCAGGAGCAGGATCGCCGCGACCATGAGCACCATGCCCAAGAGCTTGTTCACGATGCGCATGGGCAGGACGTTGATCTCAAAGACTCCCGCCACGCACTTGACGATAATGATGCGCAAGATCTGTACCACAAAAAACAAAACGACATAATAGATGATCGTACCCAGATGAATGGTGGCGAGAAAGCTCCAGCCCTCGCCCATCTTGGCGTTCACGCTCGCGATCCATTCCGCAACGGCGGGTATCCCCGCGATCATTCCGCCGAACGTTGCGCAGACAAACACCGAAATGATGATCCCGAAAATGCCTTTCGTGAAAAATTTCAGCGTTTTCCCGAACCCGAGAGCAATCCCGAGCACGGCAAGCGCGACCGCGATGATTATGATCATAACGTTTGAAACCATACAATTTCCTCCGTTTTGAGTTTTCTCCCGCAAGACAGTCAAAATCGGTATTGCCCGCCTTTGCGCCTTTTAAACGCAAAAATCAGAATCCGTACAGATCTTTGGTTCCGAATTCGGGCTCGCAAGTGAGGTTGATCCCCAGTTTGCGCATGACCGCGACGTCGCTTTCCGGCAAAATGCAGGAAGCGTGCGCATCGCAGCCGCGCAATTTGACCAGCATATCCATTGCCTTTTCCGCGATGGGGTTGGTCGCCGCGCAAATGGACAACGCGGTCAGCACGTCGCCCAGGGCCAGTTTGACTTTATCCTCGCGCAAAACTTCCTTTTTGAGCTGTATGATCGGCGCCAGCACCACGGGCGAGAGCAAAAGCATTTCGTCCGCTATGTTGGAGAGAGTTTTGACGGCGTTGAGCACCGCGCTCGAACAAGCCGTCATGAGCTTGCTGGATTTTCCCGTGACCGCGCGCCCGTCTTCCAATTCGATCGCAACCGCCGCCGAACCGCACGCCTCCGCGCGTTCGAGCGCGTATTTCGCCACTTTGCGCTCGGAAAACTCGATCTTGTTTTCGTTCATCAAAAGGCGGATCCGTTCCACCGCCTCCGCGCCGCCGTTGCCCGTTTTGTAATCGCATTCCGCCTTATAATAACGGCGGATGATCTCCTGGCGCGCCGCCGCACGGCAGGCCTCGTCGTCCACGATGCCGTATCCCGCCATGTTGACGCCCATATCCGTCGGAGAACGGTAGATGCTCTCGTCCCCCGTGATCTTGGCCAGAATCGACCGCACGATCGGGAAACACTCGATGTCGCGGTTGTAATTGACCGTCATCTCCCCGTACGCTTCCAGATGATAGGGATCGATCATGTTGATGTCGCCCAGATCTGCCGTCGCCGCCTCGTACGCCACATTGACAGGGTGCCGCAAGGGAAGGTTCCAGATCGGGAAGGTTTCGAATTTCGCGTACCCCGCCCGCACGCCGCGCTTGTACTCATGATACAGCTGCGAAAGACAGGTGGCAAGTTTTCCGCTCCCGGGCCCGGGAGCCGTCACCACCACCAGCGGCTTTGTCGTCTCGATGTAAGGGTTCGCCCCGTATCCTTCGTCCGATACGATCACATCCACTTCCGTCGGATATCCTTTTGTCTTGCGGTGTATATACGTCTTTAAACCGTGGTTTTTCAGCTTGTTGATGAATTTGTCCGCCGCAGGCTGCCCGAAATACTGCGTCACCACAACGCTGTTCATGTTCAGCCCCAAACCGCGCATCTTGTCGATCAGCCGAAGCACGTCCGTGCCGTACGGGATACCGAAATCCGCGCGGATCTTGTTGCGCTCCAGATCCGCCGCGCTGATCACGAATATGATCTCCGATTTGTCCTTCAACTCCATCAGGATCCTGCACTTCGCGTCCGACTCAAAACCGGGCAGGACACGGCAGGCATGCATGTCGTCAAATAATTTGCCGCCAAATTCCAGATACAGCTTATTGTCAAACTTTTTAATTCTCTCCAGAATCCTCTCACTCTGCAAACGGATATATTTACCGTTGTCAAAACCTTTCTTCATTTGAACAACCTCGTTCCTGCAAACTCCTGTCTATTATATCATAGCCGCGCGAAGATTGCAACGCAAGCAAGGTAAATTTTTTGAATTTCACTCTCCAATTTTCCCGCGCTCTTTTGCGCTTTTCCGCACTTCCTCCCTCTGTCCCTTTCCGCCCCCTTCCCGCCGCGCTCCGTACCCACGCGGGCCGCACGCTTATTTTTGTTCAAACAAAACGATGCGCTTTTTTTAATAAAAAACAGTGCCGCCCTGCCTTTTTTCGCCCGCGCAAAGCGGTAAACCGCGACCGAAGCCCGCGCGGGAAAAATCTTCCGTATTCTCTATGAAACAAATTGCCGCGGCCCGAAGTTTTTCCCCTTCGAGCCGCGGCAATCCCGTTTTCTGCCTCTTTTTTCTTGTTTTTTCGATCCCGAAAATGAATATAAGCGAATAAATACAGGCAGACCACATTTCCGCCCGTAATCTTTTGTGCCGCGTGAGAAATTATTTTAAAACGGAGGTCTTTTGTCTTGTCAGATGTGCCTTCCGATCAGCTCGTCCAAACTGATCCCGTAAAAATCCGCCAGGCGCACGCACATCTCCATCGACGGCATGACCACTCCCCGTTCCCACCGATAAATATTTTGATGGTTTACTTCGAGAGCCTTCGCAAGTTCGTAAGGACTCATTCCCCTCTGCTCTCGGTTTTGCTTCAGAGATTCCGCTATATCCATGTCAATATTATGACATAAAAATGATTAAATATCATGATTTGCACAAAATTGTGCTTATCAAAACGATAACTTTTTTTGCGTTTTTGAAGCAAAAAACAAAAAAAATCGCAAATGCGGAAGAGCTTTGCATCAAATAATCGAAAATTTGCGCGCGCAAAAGCATTTTTTTATATATTGACAAAAAAACGATGGTATGATACACTTATGAAAAACTTCCATAAGGAGGGAGTATGAAAAAAGTTTTTATATTGATTTTGGGGTTATTTTGCGCGGTTTGCTTAACGGCGTGCGTTCAGCCGTTGTCAAACGAAAACGTAAAAATGACGGAAGCGGAATGGGACACCGCCTTTTCCGACGAAGCCTTCTCCGATTTTGCGCTGGAAATCACCTCATCCTACGACGGCGAAACGCTGTCCTCCCTTTCGGGAAAGATCCAGACGGAGGAAACTTACACGCGGATATATACGAAAATCAATGCGGGGGAAGGGGTTTTGGAAAACTATTACGAAATCCTGGCGGACAAAACTTTTTACTATCTTAAAGACGCAAACGGAGCATGGATCCGCACGGTAGGCGAATACTCTGCGGACGTGCTCCTCTACTACAAGGATATTTTCGCGGGCAGTTACGGCGATTTCACATTTGACGAAACGGAAAACAAATATACCGCGGCACAGATCGAATACGCTTCCGGCGTTGGCGCGGCCGCGGACGATACGGAAACTTTCTACGACGTCGCCCTGTATTTTGAGCACAACACGCTGGTAAGAGCGGTCTTTGAAGTTGCGATGTCCGACACTTCGGCCGAAAGAGCAACGATGCAGATGACTTGTTCCGAATACGGCTCGACGCAGATCGCGCTGCCGCAGACGGCGGTGCCGTTCACCGTGACGGAGGAAAGTTTTAATCTGGCTTTACGGGCGGACAATTATACGCTGAATTCCCAAATCGCCTACGAAAGCGGAAACACGTACACGGGCCTGCTCCAGCGCGACGGCGATAAATATTTTCTGCAGGAGAACAAAAACGGCGCCGAAAGCGATCCCGAAAACACCCGCTATTACGGGTATCTGAAAAAGGAAAACGGTACGCTCCGTTACCTCGCCATCAACGATCTTGACGCCGTTTGGACGGACACGGGCAAAAGCTCGGTCGGTGCGATCTCCCCCGATTATTTCCCCTTCTACGATTCCGTCTTTTCCCTGCCTTTTTCATCGTTCACGGCAGAAGCGGACACACTGACCGCGACGCAGGCTTTGCTCGATACGCTCAGCCAAAATTCTGTCACGATCTCGGAACTAAGCGTCGTCTTTGACGAAAACGGCTTCAAAAGCATCCGCGCCGAGGCGTCGTATCCGTCGGGCACCGCCCTTACGCTCACCTATACGTTCTCCGATTTCAACGCCACCGCCATCGGCGTGCCCGATTAAAAATCCAACACGATTTTTCCTTTGAACACGATTTTTCCTTTGAAAATTTTAAAAGCCCTCCGCAATGTTTTGCGGAGGGCTGATTTTTTAAAATGGTCAGGGACGGATCTTTTTGATCTCGTCGGCGTAATAGCGCACGAGGTCCCATTTCGTGCCGGGCATCAGGCGATGATCGGGACAGGGAATGTATCCGCCGAGGCCGACCAGACGGCGGATGCGTTCGATCTCGGCGTCCACGGCCGCCTTGTCCTTGCGCAGGGCGGTCTTGTCCATGGCGCCGACGCCGCGCATCTCTTTCCCGTATTTTTTCCGCGCGGGCTCGAACTGGTCGCCCCATGTTCCGATCTCGATGGGAAACATCGTATTCACGCCGTTTTCAAACCAGATGGGCAAAAGCCTTTCCGTCACCCCGTCGCAATCCAGCGAAATGATGTCTATGCCGTATTTTTTGCAAAGATCGTTGCGCTTTTTATAGTGCTTCGCGCACAGCTCCTCGAACATGACGGGCGAAATCAGCGGGCCGTTCTTAAAACAGATATCCTCCCAGTAATGCGCAAAATCGAATTTGACGCCCATTTTCAGGATCTCTTCCGCCACGCGGTACTGCATATCCGCATACGTATCGATGATTTCCGCAAAAAGATCGTAATCGTCGCAGATCATATAGGACATTCCGACCACCGAAAGCATGCTCCGTATGTCGCCCAATACGCTCCCCAAAAACAAGCCCATCGGCTCGCCGCGCTTTTCCGCCTCGAAATACTTTTCAAAATATTGCCGGGGAATGCGCTCCTCGCTATACTGCATTTTCGGCTTGTACAGCTCTTCGAAAGCCGCCCTGTCTTTGAGCAGGTAATCGTCCTCCGCGGGAATGGAGCCCGCTCCGTCGCGCACCCGCTCGATCAGCCCTAAATTGTTCTGCACGCGCTTGAATCCGTCCGGCAACACCTCCAAGACCTTCGGCTCGAACATCGGGAACAGAGAATTGTTCCCGCCGCGCACGCGGTACCAGTTAAAATCCCAGCCGATGATCGCGTCCAGCTCCCTGTCCGCTTCGTTTCCGTCCCCCCAGCTCTTCGCAAGATCTTGGCTGATGTGCCCCTGTTGCGCCCATTCGTCCAAAAGCTCGTTCCAATATCCGAAATGCACCGCCGGAAGACGATCCACCTCTTTATAATGCAAAAGATTGTATGCGCGCTCTCTATTTGTCATTTTTTCTTCCCCTTCCTGTTTTTTTCTCTATTCTAACACGGCATATTTTTTTGTTCAATGGTCGCCATTGCTTAAAAATGTGCCGAAATTGCTTTTTTATTTTTCTCGTTTATGATATACTGTAAGAAAACGATACGCGGGAGGATGGGCAAAATGTTTTTGAAATTTTCCAACGATGTGATATCGCAGCACAATGTTTTTCCTGCGGTGCAGAGCGAGCTGGCGCCGCTTTTGAGCATATCCGTCACGGCGGCGGGCGAATTTTACTGCGGGAAAAAATACCTGACCGAGCGGAGCGGGCTGAATTCCTACCTTTTGCTCTATACCTTCGGCGGGCGGGGAAAACTGTGCTACCGCGGAAAAACGTTTTCCGCCGAGGCGGGCAGCGTGCTGCTCATCGATTGCAATGAATGGCAACTGTACGGCACGGACGGAGAGAGCTGGCATTTCCGCTTTATCCATTACACGGGCACGGCCGCCAGATATCTTTTTGAGAGCGTCACCGCGGGCGATCGCTACGTCTTTCCCGTACATTCCTCCGTCAGTTTCTGCGCCGCGATGAACGAGCTCTTTCTTCTGCACACGATCACCCTGCCGCAGGAATTTCTGCTCGCATCCGACGCCGTCTGCGCCATGTTTGCCGTCCTGCTCGAAGAACGGCAGACAAACGGCACGCGCGAAAATTTCGGCGCGCAGATTTTGCGGGCAAAAAAATACATCGAAGATCATTTCACGCAAAACATTTCCCTCGACGAGCTCGCCGCCCAAAGTTTTCTTTCCAAATATTATTTTCTGCGGCAATTCCGCTTGCACACGGGCTTTTCCCCGGGAGCATACCTGCGCGCCTGCCGCATCAACCGCGCCCAAAATCTGCTGCGCGCGACAGACCTCAGCGTCGAGGAGATCGCCTCCCGCTCCGGCTATGCGGACGTATCCGCCTTCATCCGCTCCTTCCGCCGCTCCACGGGCATGACGCCCGCCAATTTCCGAAAACTGTAAAACGCCCGCCTTTTTTTCGACCGTTTTTCTTTCACCGCAAAAGCCGCGGCGGCACATACAAGTGCCGCCGCGGCTTTTATCTTTGATGCTCTTTGCGGTACCGGGAAGGAGTCGTTCCCTTGAACCGCCGAAAGAGAGTCAGAAAATTGGCGCTGTTGCCCAAGCCGCATTTTGCCGCCGCATCGCGGATTTTCAGATCGGTACGGGAAAGCAGGCGGCAGCAATTTTCGATGCGTATGCCCGACAGGCAATCGCAAAACCTCTTCCCCGAAAAACGGCGGAAGGCGACGGAAAAATAAGCGGGTGGATACCCTGCGATCTTAGCGCACTCTTCCAGCGTGACGGGCCGCGCGGAGTTTTCATACAGATAATCGAGCACGCGCTTGAACTTTTCCGATTCCTTGCCGCGCCGAGGCGTCAGCACGCGCGGCTGGTAGCGGTACAAAAGGGTCAGCAATTCCAGCAATTTTGCTTTGATCATGAGTTTATACCCGTCTTCCCTGCGGCGGTACTCGGCCGCGATCTCGCAGACCAGCCGAATAAACATCCACCGGCTAAGCCGGTGGTTTTTCAGTTTCGGGCTGTTAGCCCTAATACTACCAGCGGCGCGCAAGCCGCGCATTTGACGACCTGGCAGTCATGCGATTGTTACTTGCGACCCGTTAACGGGTC
>CALVMA010000129.1 GCA_944341655.1 uncultured Clostridia bacterium
TCTCTTCGGATGCTATGAAGCAGTTTTCTACGTTAATACAATCCTTGAACAAGATCAAATTTATTAAGCAGAAAATTAAACTTGGGAAAGGAGATAAGGCTACACTTGAAAAACAGCTTTCTTCTGCTCGAAAAGAAGCGCGCGGTGCGTTTGCTTCTGTAGGTGTTTCTTCTGCAATGTATGTACTGATGGGAATGCTTGTAAACTACGGATTGTTCGCCAAAGAGCCTGAAGACGATGAATCTTACATCGAAATCTTCCTCAAAAACTTCGGAGGATCCGTAACCGGCATGATTCCTGTTGTCAGAGATCTTTATTCCTTCTTTGTAGAGGGATACGAACTCGATAACTTTGCGTATGAAACTGTAAACGGGCTTTCCGAAGCAGTCAAAAACATCGGAACTTTGATGGAACGCGCAGGAAGCGGCGAAAGAGTAACCGATCAGGAATGGATGCTTGCCATGCGTAAACTCATTTATTCGGCAGGACAGATCACGGGAATTCCTACGAGAAATCTGTATAATCAAATCTACGGCTTGATCAAACGAGTTTCTCCTTCTGCAGCATATGACATAAATTCCATTTTCTACGGAGCAAGCACAAAAGATCTTGACAAAGCAATTCAACAGGGAGATACCGCTCTTTCTACGACCATTGCTGAACAGCTTCTTTCCGATAAAGGAATCGATGCAAGCAGGGAAGTCGCAAGCGCATTTTCTGATCTGTATTCCAAAGGATATTCTATGCCGCAAGGTATACCCGAAAGCATCACCTATAACGAAGAAGAGATTTCTCTCAATGCAAAACAGCAGGGCAGCGTGATCGATGCGTACTCGGAAGCAGCGAACAAAGCGGAAGGTCTCATCAATTCTGCAGATTGGGCATCTCTTTCTGACGATGCAAAAGCAAATGCGCTGAAGCTTTTATTTAACTATTACTATTACTACGGAATCAATAAAGCAACAGGAGCATATGCGGATAATAGAACATTGCTTCTCGGCTCTGCTATTGATATTACAAAAATTGCATCTGCATATGGGAAGATAGCAGAACTTACTGCAGACACAGACAAGAAAGGCAATGTTATCAGCGGTACAAAGAAAGCAAAAGTCCAAAGGCTTGTCAATTCGTTAAGGTTGAGTGCAGCGCAAAAGTATATCCTCATGGGATTTTTAGGATATAAAAATTCCAACGGAAAATCTTCCGTAACATCGTATATACGGAACATTGGAATCTCGCAGGATATGCAGATTGCATTGCTCGAAATGAGCGGATATGCGGCGTAAGAAATGGAGTAAAACTTTACTATAAAGCACTCATTAAATAATGGTAAAGGCGCCAGAAAATTGTCTATTTTAAGGTGTTTTTTTTGATAAAATGTTTCTAAATTGTTACTTGATTTTTCTATATACAATATATAGTGTTATATATGACAAATATATAAAAAATTATACTATATATTGTGCAGAATGAAATCCCTTTCTCTGCGCCAAAAGGGTATAATCCGAACCTGAAACCGATTTTAATCGGCGGAGCGTTCGGATTATTTTGTCTTAACAAAGTAAAAAGCCTTGCGCCCGCCGCATTTTATGCGGCGGGCGCAAGGCTTTTTTTTAAAAAAATCAAAGGTTCTTGTCTTTTTGAAGGGCGCAGAGTATGCCCGGCAAAGCGGAGAGGCTGTTTTCAAAATTGTTTTTTTGCAGGGTTTCGATGAAGCGGAAGGGGGCGCGCCGCATGGCGGCAACGCGCACAGCCATATTTTCCGTGCGCAGGAATTCATCAAGCTCCCGAAGGGCTGCGCGGTCTTTTTGGCGGGCGAGGAAGGCATAAGCGCCGATGGCGCGTCCGCAGATAAAATCGAAAGCCCAGCGGTACCGTTCGGTGTTCAGCGAGGCCTTGCATTCCGTAAAAAAGCCGAGGAGGGAAGTCAGCTCCTGCATATCCGCCGAGCGGGCGGGGGCGTTTCGGAAAAAGGGTGCCTGTTCCGTAAAGAAGCAAGATTCGCCGAGCGATGCGGCGGCGAAAGAAAATGGCTGTACGGTGTCGCCGGAAAATTTCAGGATTTTGTTATAAAGGGAAATGTTAACGGCGCAGCCGAAAGAAAAGGGGGAGATGTTCTCATCGAAAACGTGATTCAGCAGCAAAGGGTTTTCACGGAAATGCGCGGATCTGCGGATGGGAAAGAGAACGACATCTTCCTCTCTGTCTTTGAGCAGGGAATAAAAGGCGACGGCAGATTCGGACGCCCTGCAATTTTCCTCGGCGACGAGGACGTATTTACCCGTTGAGGGTGAGCCCGGTTCGGTAAGAAGGAGGTGATCGAAAGCGGGTGCGGTTTCCGCGGCGTTTTCGGTGACGGCTTGGGAGCCTTCCGGAAGCGCTATGAACAATTCTCTGGCATAGCGTTTTTCTTTGGCGATCAGCGTGACGGGCGGCGGGGCGCAGGGTAAAGCGGAATCGGTTTCCGATTTTTTCTTGCGGGAAAACAGGCGCATGGCGAACCTCCTTTGTTTCATTGTATCATAAAAGGAGGAAATGTTCAAGCGGAGGGAGCGGATTGCGGAAGGCGGCGGGAATTTTTTTGATAGAGCGGTGCGAGAGGGGTGAATCGGTTGCCGTTTTGAAGAAATCGTGTTATAATTTATCGTATGATAGATTGGAAAAAGGTACGGGCGGTGATCTTCGATCTGGACGGCACGCTTGTGGACAGTATGGAGATCTGGCGGGAAGTGGACGAAGAATTCTTTGCGCGGCGGGGAATGGAGGTCCCGGAGGGATACCAGGAGACGATCGCGCACATGGGATTTCGTGAGTGTGCGGCGTACACGGTGCGAAAGTATCTTCCTGCGGAGAGGGAGGAAGATCTGATAGCGGAGTGGCATGCGATGTCTTTGGCGAAATACGGAGCGAAAGACGGGGCGAAATATTTCAAGCCGCATGCCTGTGCGTTTGTGCGCGCGTTGCGTGACAGGGGAATGAGACTGAGCGTAGCGACGGCGTCGGCGCCGGAGTTTTATCTTCCTGTTTTGAAGTCGGGCGCGGTGGATACGTTGTTCGATGCGTTTACGACGGTGGAAGAAGCGGGAAAGAACAAGAGTTTTCCGGACATATTTGAGTTGAGCGCAAAGAAACTGGGCGTGAAGCCGGAAGAATGCGTGGTATTTGAGGATAATCTTGTGGCGCTGCGAGCGGCGAAGCGTGCGGGGATGCAGACGGCGGCGGTGTACGATGAACAGACGCGAGCCCAGCACAAAGATTTGCGGCTCGAATCTGATTTGTTTGTATATTCGTTTGGCGATGTGTTGCGGGAAATCAAGGGAGAAGGAGCAGGTATGTATAAACCTAAACTCAGCCTGATCGAGACGGAGAGGGCGTTGAAAGAAATCAAGACGGTATTTGAGGCGGAGCTGTCGGCGGCGTTGAATCTTACGCGCATAAGCGCGCCCTTGTTTGTGACGAGGAAGAGCGGATTGAACGACAATCTGAACGGAGTGGAGCGGCCTGTTTCGTTTGACATAAAGGCGACGGGAGAGACGGCGGAGATCGTGCATTCGCTGGCGAAGTGGAAGAGGTATGCGTTGGCGAAGTATCGTTTCGGCGTACGGTTCGGGTTGTACACGGACATGAACGCGGTGCGGCGTGACGAAGATCTGGACAATATGCACTCCATATACGTCGACCAATGGGATTGGGAGAGTGTGATCCGGCGCGAAGACAGGAATCTGGAATTTCTCAAAGAGACGGTGAAGAAGATTTACGGTGCATTGCTGCGCACGGCGGAGACGATATGCCGCGAGTATCCGGTGCTGGACAATTATCTGAGCGACGAGATTTGTTTTGTTACGACGCAGGAGCTGGAAGACATGTATCCCGATCTTACTCCCAAGCAGAGGGAGACGGAGTACGTGCGCGCGCACGGATCGACGTTTATCATGCAGATCGGAGGGAAATTGCGTTCGGGGAGCAAGCATGACGGGCGTGCGCCCGACTATGACGATTGGAGTCTGAACGGGGACATTATGCTGTATTATCCCGTGCTGGGCTGTGCTTTTGAGATTTCGTCCATGGGTATCCGGGTGGATGCGGAGAGTCTTGTGATGCAGCTGAACGCAGAGAACTGTGCGGAGAGGCTGGAGTATCCTTTCCACAAGGCGCTTGTATCGGGGGAGCTTCCTCTGACGATGGGCGGCGGGATCGGGCAATCGCGGCTCTGCATGTTTTTATTGAATAAAATGCACATAGGCGAAGTGCAAGTATCGCTTTGGGATGAAAAGACGGAAAAGTATTGCAAAGAGAACAACATTCCGCTTATGTAGAACGAGGAGGAAGGCAATGGATACGATTTTTTTGAAAGAAAAGGGCAAGACGAAAATGGTAGCGCACCGCGGATTGAGCGGGATCGAATTGGAGAACACGTTGGCGGCGTTTGTTGCGGCGGGGAACCGTGATTATTACGGGATCGAGACCGACGTACACGTAACGAAGGACGGGAAGTACATAATATTCCATGATGACGAGAGCGGCAGGGTGGCGAACGCGAACCTGCGGATGGAGGGGAGCGATTTTGAGCAGCTGCGCAAGCTTTGGTATTTGGAACGCGGGACGGATGGCGGCTATTCGGATATGCAGAGGCCGCTCTGTCTGCAAGAGTATTTGCGCGTGATCCGCAGGTACGAAAAGGTTGCGGTGATCGAGCTGAAAAACCCGATGAAGCGGGAAAACATTTTTGAGATAGCGGATATCTGTGCATCGGAATACGATACGGACAAAATTGTTTTTATATCGTTCTGCTACGAAAATTTAAAGATTTTGCGTGAAAAGCTGCCTGCGCAGCACATTCAGTTTTTGACGGGAGAGATAACCGATGCTCTGATCGCGGATTTAAAGAAAGACGGGTTCGGGCTGGACGTAGCGTATCCCGCGTTGAGCGAAGAGTGGATGAAAAAGCTGAAAGAAAACAAGATTGAAGTAAACTGCTGGACGTGCGACGATCCTGCCGAAGCGAAAAAACTTATCGGCTGGGGCGTCGACATGATCACGACGAACATTTTGCAGTAAAGGGAAAGGGCTGCGCCGAGCGATTGTCATGACGGGGACGACGCGGCATGGCGGCAAGGCGTGAAAACGCGCGGAAGCAAAATCTTTTGCTTCCGCGCGTTTTATGTTTTGATGGTATCAGCCGATTTTGCGCACGAACGGATGATAGTCGAGGATCTTTTCGATCTCGCCGAGGGCGTCGGGCGGGATGCGGAATCCGCTTGCCGCGATGTTGGATTCGATCTGTTCGGGCTTGCTTGCGCCGGTGATGACGGAAGAGATCTGCGGCAGGCGCAGGATCCAGGCGAGGGCGAGTACGGCAAGGGGAACGCCAAGACGGGCGGCGACGTCGGAGAGCCTGTCGACGGTTTCGAGGTTCTGGTCGGTGAGCAGGCGGTTGATTTGTTTGTCTGCCTGATGCGTTGCGCGCGAGCCTGCGGGCAGGGGTTGGCCTTTGCGGTATTTTCCGGTCAGAAGGCCCTGTGCGAGCGGAGAGAAAGACACGATGCCGATGCCGTTTTCGGTGCAAATGCGGATGATCTCGTCTTCGATGTAGCGGTCGACCATGTTATACTGCGGCTGAATGACGGATAAGGGCCGCAGGTGCAATTCGCGGATGGCGGAGAGTGCGGACATCATCTGCACGGGAGACCATTCGCTGACGCCGTAATAGAGGATTTTGCCTTGGGCGACGAGGTCGGACAGGGCCTGCATGGTTTCCTCGACGGGTGTAGTCGGGTCGAAGCGGTGGCAAAAATACAAATCGAGGTAATCGAGCTTCATGTTTTTCAGGGTATTTTCCGCCTGTTCGAAGATATGTTTGCGGGAAAGCCCCCAATCGTTGGCGCCGCGTCCAACGGGGAAAAACACTTTTGACGAAACGATATAAGAGCTGCGCTTGTAATCGCGCAGGGCGTTGCCGAGGAATATTTCGGCTTCGCCGCCGCTGTAAGCGTCGGCGCAGTCGAAGAAATTTACGCCGGCGTCGTAGGCGGCGCGTATGCTTTGGCGCGCTGTTTCCGCGGCGCCTAAGCCGTTGAGGTCGGTCATCCAGCTCCCGACGGAGATCTCGCTGACTTTGAGGCCCCATTTTCCCAAATTTCTGTATTGCATGGCAGATTTTCCTCCTGATTTTTTCTGAAAATATTATAGGCTTTTCGACAGAAAAAGTCAATGTGTTTAAAAAATTTTACCGAAGGATTGTAAGCAAAGGGGCGGAAAAGACGGGTTTTTCTTGCTTTTTGAAAGAATTTGTACTATACTGTAAGGGAATGGAAAAAAGCCCGTTTCGGGCGTAGGCAGTTGTGCGGTTTGCGTTCATCGTCAAGTGAAGGGGAGGGAACATGCCGAATATAATCGATCAGATGGAAGAGCACATATTTGCGGCGCAGCTGGCGCGGCTTTCCCGCATCACGGGGCGGGAGGCGGATGCCGGCTTTATAAAGGCGATGTACGCGCGGGTCAAGGAGCAGTATGTCGAGGAGCTGCAAAAGCGAAAGATCCG
This sequence comes from uncultured Clostridia bacterium, assembly GCA_944341655.1. Lineage (GTDB taxonomy): Bacteria > Bacillota > Clostridia > Christensenellales > Borkfalkiaceae > Borkfalkia. The sequence goes on from CALVMA010000129.1 coordinate 6,542, forward strand.
TCTTCGCGCGCTGGACGGGGCGCGGTTGGATGAGATCGTGAGCTATATTTTTTATTATCATTTGTTTCACACGTCGCACATGCCGCCGGAGGTGGTAAAGAAGGCGGAGGAAGACGAGAAGTATCGGGAGATGCTGGTGCGGGACGTAGCCGTATATATTGTGATCAACGAGCATCTGAACGTAGAAAAGAAGTCGAACACGTCGGTATATTCGCCGGAGATAGCGGCGTACAACATGGCATGCAGTTATTCGCTCTATATTTTGGGCAGTTTCAAAGGTGCGGACCGTCGGATGAACGGGATCAACAACCTTTTCAAGAAGTCCATGGTGACGATCAAGAGCGTGATCAACCTGTTGGCGGCGGGAAACAGTTGCGATGCGGTGATCTTATGGAGGCATTTGCACGAATTGGAGTGCGTGCTGATCGTATTGTGCACGAAAGGGGAAGAGTTGTTTTTCCGTTATGTCAAGCACATGGAATATTTTGACATGGAGAACAATCCGCATGCGGAGGAATTGCAGCAGCGGCTTTCGGAAGAGTGCAAAGCGTTCGGAGTAAAGGAGCGGAATGCTTTTGTCAATTACGGCTGGCTGGAATACGTGGAAGGGTTTTGCGAAGGGTTCGGAAAGGAATACCGCCTGAATTTTAAGGACGGATTGCAGAAGATCGCGGGGCAGAGCGCGCGGCATGCGGCGTATGCGAGTGCGAGTAAGATCCTGCATCCGTCGGCGTGGGTGGTGACGATACGGGACGATAAATTCTATAAATTCACCATTTTTGAATTGTTCCGTTCGCTGGTGAACATCGTGACGCAGATCAAGGGGTATGCGGTGCGATATCGTGAATTTTCGGATAAACCTGCGGAATGCGACGCTTATGCGCGCACGATCGACGGATATCTGAGCATGATTTCGCGCAACAACAAGATCATTGCCGCAAAATACATGAACCGATGAAAGGGTGCCCGAAGGGCAGGTGCGTCGGGCGCGGGAGAAGCGGCAAAATTTCGTTTTTTTGTCAAAAAAAGGCAGAGAGGGGAAAAAGCCCGCCCCCGCGGCGCAATTCATCTTGCGCCGCGGGGGCGGGCTTTTAAAATTCAATTAAATTTTGGATTCTTTGACTTCGCGCGACCTGTATGCGGCAACAGCGTGAGCGAGTTGATCGGGGCAGGAAGTGTTGTTGCGGCATTTGATCCCTTTGAGGAGGGATTCCACCTCGTCGAGGGGTTTGCCTTCCACGAGACGGGAAACGCCTTGCAGGTTGCCGCTGCAGCCGCCGATAAATTTGACGTTATGGATCTTGTTTTGCTCATCGACGTCGAAGATGATCTGGCGGGAGCAGGTTCCTTTTGTATTGTAAGTAAACATAAGAAAGATACCTCAGATGCGGGGACGGAAAGCGGGGTGTATCAGTCAGTCTACGAGGTTTTCGTAGATGACGGCGTACACGTCGGCGGCTTTGAGTTCCCATTTTTTGTAAATATTTTGTGCCGTTTTGCGATCGGGCACGACGAATTTGAGTTCGAGCATAGGCTGCGCGGGCGCGAGGATGCGCAAAAAGACGGTATAGGTGCCGTCCTTATTCTGGTAGTAATCGGATTTGCATTCCTGGCGGTTCCGGTAGCGGGCGCTGTTGTTTTTCACGAAAACGGAAATTTCCTCACGCGTGCTTTTGGGGATATTGATATAGAAGTTGGCCAGGCAGCTTCTGCCGTCGGGGGTGATGGTATAGAGGGTATCGTCGTTGGTTTCCACGGTACAGATGAAGCCGTCCTCCAGCAGTTGTGAGATGATCATGACGCAGTCCATGTAATTGATCCAGTCGTTGCTGGTGGAACACATGTCGATGATCGTGCGTTCGGAAAGGGCGCTTTCCATTTTGTCGAAGACGAAAAGCAATATTAATTTGTTGATAAAGGTTTCGCCTTGAATCTGCATGATGGAGGACCCTTTGAAAAAAATTTTATCACGGACAAAAAATCCGCTTTTTGAGAAAAAGCGGATTCATCTGTCGCCAAGGTATATCCGTTTTCAAAAGTGCGGATTTACGCGAATTTTTTCAGCGCGGCAACGAGATCGTCGCAGTTATCGGAATGGATTTCGACGACGAGGGGTTTGGAAAGGTCGAGGCTGAAAATACCGAGGATGGATTTCGCGTCGACGACGTATTTATCGCTTTTCAGATCGATTTCGTAGGGATAATCCTGCACGATTTTAACAAACTCTTTTACGTTTTGAGCCATTTGAAGAGAAATTTTTACGGATTTCATAAAAGACCTCCAATTTTTAGTTTCTTATATTATACATAAATTTTTTGGGAAAAGCAAGATATTTATGAAAATTAACTTAATTATTTCGGATTTTTGTGCTATAATGATAGCGGAAGAAAAAAAGTTGTAAATTCTGCACAGAAGTGAGGAGGGATTATGGACACGGGCAGGGAACAGATCGATTTGTTTTTGCGCAGGTGCGATGAACTGATGCAGTCGAAATTTATCATAGCGGACACGAAGATCGGGGAGCTGTTGCAGGCGATCGCGGCGTCCGATCTTTTGTACGCATTTTTCCGTGACGTAACGGGAAATTTCGATTATCCTGCGGCGAAGAGCAAGTACATGAATTATGCGCCGTACGGCAAGACGCAGAAAAAGCTGTTGTTTCCCGAGGATCCTGCCGAGCGTCTGGCGTTTGTATTTTGTCTTTTGATGGAATTTGACAACAAGACGCTGGATCTGGGCAAATTTCTGCAAGAATATTTTTACGAAGACGGAAGTTTTTATGAAAGTTTTTATGCGTTCTGCAACCAGGTGATCAAGCCTTTCCGGAACGCGGTGAAGATCATGTTTACGGATTCGCCGGAGGCGACGCAGGCGGTCTCTTTGCAGGACAAGGAGCGGAAGGGGAAGGTGTCGCAATCGGTCGGGTTTGACGTAAAAGCGGAACGGAAAGCCTTGTACGGTTCGGCGTTGGCGGACGCGAAAAAGGTGGACGGGATGCTGTTGCTGAACGCGTTGGAGCGGGCGAAGGACAAATCGCTGCGCGCGGCGCTTTTGTGCGGGTATGCGTATTTTGCGCGGGCGTGCGGGATGTCCGTTTCGGAGGGTGCCGTGCGGGACGAGTTGGAGAAGATAAAGGAGAAGTTATGAATCTGACCGAAAAGACGGTTCGCAAGAATGTTTTGTACAAGGGCAAGATCATCAACCTGCGGTGCGACGATGCGCTTTTGCCGGACGGAAAGCCCTGCAAGAGGGAGATCGTGGAGCATCCGGGAGGGGCGGCGGTTCTCTACGTGAACGGAGGCAAGATCTTGCTTGTGCGGCAGTACCGTTACGCATACGGGGAGGAACTTTGGGAGATTCCTGCGGGGAAGCTGAACGAAGGGGAAGATCCTGCGCTGACGGCGTCGCGTGAGCTGGAAGAAGAGACGGGCTGGGTTCCGGATCGCGTGGAGCTTCTTTACACGGTGTATCCCACGCCGGGTTATACGAACGAAAAGATCTATATTTACAGGGCGGAAGGCGTGCACGCGGGGAAGGTGCATCCGGACGAAGACGAGTTTGTGAGCACGGCGTTTTATCCCGTGGCGGAGGTGGAAGAAATGATCCGCGGCGGCAAGATACGGGACGGGAAGACGATCATAGCCGTGCAAAGGTATCTGCTGGATTTGCGGCGGTAAAGGAAAGATAAGGAAAACGGGCGGGAGCGCGGTGCGCACCCGCCCGTTTTGAATGGCGTTTGAGCTTGAAAGGTTTGCGTCTTTGCGGTCGGAGGCCTTTCAGGGCATAAAAGCGGTCTGACGTTTGAGCGGACGATGTCGATTTTTCCGAAAAGGCAGGGACGGCAAAAGCGCCTGCGGCGATGCCGCAGGCGCGATGCGATACACGGGGACAAAGGTTTGTGGCGGGGCGGTTTACTTGCAGCCGCAGCCGTTGCCGAACATATTGCACAGCCCGCCTTTCTTGCAGATGCAGTATGCCACGGCGAGAATGACGGGCAGATAGCAACTGTCGAGAATGTTATTGAGGATTCCGCTCTGCGAGCAGCACAGGATAAGCAAAAGGATAAGGATCCACAGGCAGCCGTTGCCGCCGAAGTTTCCGAAACAACCGTTCATTGAAATTTCCTCCTGATTTGCCGCAGCAGGGACGAATATGTATTTTTGCGAGCTGCGGCCGTTATTTTGCGTGCGGCATTCCGCGTGATCCGCGTTTTTACCGAACGCCTTATACTCATATGTATTCGGCGGCGCAAGAAAATGTTCCTGCGGGCGGCGGCGAATGTCAAAAAGCGGGGGCGCGGCAGGAAAATTTCGGCAAAAGAGGCGGAAAATCCAGGCAAAACGGGGAAGGAAAGCGGGATTTGAAAGTTTTCACATTCATTTACTTGCCATTTTACGGGCTTTTTGCTATAATTATAATCCATGACGGGGCGAAATGTTCCTGTCATAACCGCGCGGTGCGCGGCATAAGTTTAGATATGCGCGGAAGCGGTACTGTCGCGGACAGGCTGCACTCCGTAGAGCGCATAAATACATTTTTTTCACGGATATTCCGAACGGGAAATCCGATGGAGGCAATTATGAGAAAGAGTGCGTTTTTCACTTCGAAGAACATAGCGTATCTCGCGGTTCTTCTGGCGTTGGTGATCGTGTTGCAGCTGGTCGGCACCATGATCGGGAATCTGGGCGTTACGGCGCCGAGCCTCGTGCTGATTCCGATCGTGCTGGGCGCGGTTCTTTTGGGCCCTTTGGCGGGCGGGATTCTCGGCTTTGCGTTCGGCGTGGTCGTCGTGCTGGCGGGAGTTTTCGGAATGGACAAATTCACGCTGATCCTTTTTACGGACCATCCTTTCCTGACCGTGCTGCTCTGCCTTCTGAAAGGGACGGCGGCAGGGGTAGCGTCGGGTTATATATTCAAGACACTGCGGTACAGAAACCAAAACGCGGCGGTCGTGACGGCATCGCTTGCGGCGCCCGTCGTGAATACGGGGCTGTTTATTCTCGGCGCGCTCCTTATGAGCGACACGCTGAACGCGAATTTTGTGGCGGACGGGCAAACGGTTTTGTATTTTCTGATCGTCGTTTGCGCCGGATTGAATTTCATTTTTGAATTTATCATCAATGCGGTTGCGTCGCCTGCGATATACACGGTCGTGCGCGTGGTGAAAAGGTCGGTGCGCAAAGATGCGGAGCCGCGGGACGAGGCGCGTCCCGGGGTCAAGAAGGCGGAAAAGGCAACGGAAAAATAATTACAACGGACGGTGCGGCGAATGATTTTGTGTATCGACGTCGGGAATACGAATATCAAATACGGTTTGTTTGAAGGGGATCAGTTAAAGTTATCTTTTCGCGGAGCGACGGAGCTGAAGCGCACGAGCGATGAATACGGAACGATCCTTACGAATATGCTTGCGATCCAGGGTATTTCCAAGGATTGTATCGGCGGGGCGGTCATATCGTCTGTGGTTCCCGCGTTGAATTATACGATCCAGCACATGTGTGCGGGATATCTGGGCGTAGAACCGCTGATGGTGGGCGCGGGGCTGAAAACGGGGCACAACCTTCGCGTGGACGATGCGCGGGAGGTCGGAGCGGACCGTATCGTGAACGATGTGGCGGCGATCCACAAATACGGCGCGCCGCTGATCGTGGTGGATTTCGGCACGGCGACGACGTTCAATGCCGTCAACGAGCAGGGCGAGTTTATCGGCGGTGCGGTGGCGCCGGGCATTCGCGGGTCGATGGATTCGCTGGTATCGGGCACGGCAAAACTTCCGCGCGTGGAGATCGAAACGCCGAGGTGCGCGATCGGGAAGAACACGACGACGAACATGCAATCGGGGATCGTGTTCGGATTTGCGGGACTTGTGGACTATATTGTCAGAAAAATGAAGCGCGAGATGAAGAGTCCGGACGTGAAAGTGGTAGCGACGGGCGGATTCAGCGAAATTATTGCGAAAGAGATTTCTTGCATCGACTGTGTGGATAAACTTCTCACTTTGCAAGGGCTTAAATATTTATACGATCTGAACAGTTCTGAAAGCCGAAGCTGAACGGTAACGGGTTTTGAAAGCGGAAAGGTCGGTTTATTGACAGGAGGGCAGATTCATGAAAACGATCGGAGTAGCGATCCTCGGACTGGGGGTTGTGGGGAGCGGCACGTACAAGATCCTGAAAGAGCACAGGGAATTTTACCGCCGCACGCAAAATGTGGATATTTCGGTAGAGAGCGTATTGGAGATCAACCGCCAGCGCGCGCGCGATCTCGGCGTGGAGGAAACCAAAATTTCCGATAACATAGCCGAACTGATCAGCAATCCGAGTGTCGATATCGTCGTGGAAGTGATCGGCGGGGTAGAACCTGCGCGCACATTTGTGCTTGCGGCGCTGCACAGCGGCAAGACTGTCGTCACGTCCAACAAAGAGCTGTTCTGCAAGTATTGGCACGAGCTGGAAAAGGCGGCGAAGCGCACGAATGCGGGGCTGTATTTCGAAGCGAGCTGCGTGGGCGGCGTGCCGATCATACGCACGCTGATCGACGGCATGCAATCGAACGTGGTAAACGATCTTACGGGGATCATCAACGGCACGACGAACTATATTCTCACGCGCATGACGCGTGAAGGGCTCGGCTACCGTGATGCGTTGAAGGAAGCGCAGGCGCTGGGGTATGCGGAAAAAGATCCGACGGCGGACGTCGAGGGGTTTGACGCCGCGTACAAGCTTTCGATTTTGGCGAGCCTTGCGTTTCACACGAAAGTCCCGTTGGACAAGGTGTACAGGGAAGGGGTCACCGATCTTTCGCCGCAGGATATTGCTTACGGCGAAGAGCTCGGGTATGTGCTGAAGCTTCTTGCTATCGGCAAAAACGACGGGCAAAAGAACATCGAAGTGCGCGTGCATCCGGCGTTTATCCGCAAGGATCATCCTTTGGCGTCGGTCAACGACAGTTTTAACGCGGTATTCCTGAAAGGCGACAGCGTGGGGGACATCATGCTGTACGGCCGCGGGGCGGGCGCTCTGCCGACGGGCAGCGCGATCGTATCGGATGTCATCTATGCGGCGACGCACAGCGAGCCGAAATATGCGACGTTCAAGAATACGCAGACGGCGGAACAGGGTGTAAAATTCATCACCGATTTCCGCAGCAAATATTATATTCGTTTCGAGGCAAAGGATCGGCCGGGGGTGCTTGCGAAAGTGGCTGGGATCTTTGCGAGGTACAACATCAGCATCATCGATCTTTTGCAGAAGGGCGAGGATATGGATACGATCCCGATCATTCTGATCACGCACGAAACGGGCGAGATGTCCGTGCGGCGCGCGGTGGACAAGATCGCGCAGCTGGAAGACGTAACGGAAGTGAATTCCGTCATTCGCGTCGTAGGCTGACGGCGTGCGGCACATTTTGCCGCGTACGGATTGAAAAAGCGAAGAAAACAGGGGGAGCGCGGCGCAGGGGTATTGTGCCGCGCTCCTTTGCGGAAAAGCGGAGGACAAGGAGATCGTTCTATGCGAGGGATGATACTGGTCAATGCGTATATACGGGCGGCGGGCATGATCCGCCAGGCGGAGCGCGTTGCGGAGGAATTGAAAGCGCGCGGCGCGGAAACGGAGATCGTAAAAAACGGGACGTTTTTGTGCGATGTGCGCGAAAACCGTATAACGTGCCGCGAAAAATATGATTTTTGCGTGTATCTGGATAAGGACAAATATTTGCCGCGGATGCTGGAAAAGTGCGGCATGCGTCTTTTTAACGGGGCGCGGGCGGTCGAGCTTTGCGACGATAAGATGCTGACGTATATCGCGTTGGCGGGCGGCGGGGTAAACGTACCGGATACGCTGGCGGCGCCGCTTTGTTATTATGCGGACGCGCAAATTCCCGCGGGATACGCAGAAGAGATCGGGAAGCGTCTGGGGTATCCGCTGGTCGTGAAAAAGAGTTTCGGCAGCTGGGGCATGGACGTGCGGCTGGCGTCGGACGAAAAAGAACTGGCGGCTGCGGCGGAGGAGTACCGGATGTTTCCGCACCTGTATCAGAAGCGCGTGGGGGTAAGCGGGGAAGATTACAGGGTATTGGTCGTCGGCGGAAGGACGATCGCGTGCATGAAGCGCAAGAACGAGAAAGATTTCCGTTCGAACATTGAAGCGGGGGGGAAGGGAAGCGTTGCGCAACTGCCGGAAAGTTTTTTGAAAACGGCAAAGCGGTGCGCGGAAATTCTCGGGTTGGATTACTGCGGCGTAGACCTTTTGGACGAAGGGGGCGAACCGTATGTATGCGAAGTCAATTCGAACGCCCTGTTCAACGAAGCGGAGCGCGTCACGGGCGTGAACGTGGCGGGTGCATATGCGGAATATATTTTGCAGGCGATGCGTGCTGTCTCGCAGAGCCGATAAAAGAAGGTTGATTTTGTGCGTTGCCGCATAAAGTGAAATTATATGCATATTTGCACGCGCTATTGTATATAAATTCATTTTCGGATGACTGAAATTGTTGACAAAGAGGCAGGGAAAGTATATAATCGACTTAAAATAATTTAACAAATTTTGAAGGAGAATCGAAGATGAAAAAGGCATTGGGCATTTTGCTTGCATTGGCAACGTGTTTTTGTGTTGGTACGTTTTCGGCGGGATGTTCGGACGATACGATCATTGTGCAGACGAACGCATTTTTTGCACCGTTCGAATATTACGACGATATGGAGATTGTCGGCGTGGACGTGGATATCATGAACAAAGTCGGCGAAAAATTGGGCAAGAAGGTTGAGTTTAGAAACGGAGAGTTTGCAATCATCATCGATACGGTGAGTCAAGGCAAAGTTGCAGACGTGGGTGCGGCCGGGATCACGATCACGGAGGAGCGCGCGGAGAAGGTGGATTTTTCTATTCCGTATTATACTTCCGTGCAATATGTGATTTGGGAAAAGGGCGATGAAGATTTTACGACGAGCAAGGCATCGGACGGTACGACGGACATTATTTTATGGGAGCAGCTCGGCGGCAAAAAGATCGGCGTGCAGTTGGATACGACGGGTATGATCTATGTGCAGGGCGAGATTTCGGGCGTAGATTTTGACGGCGTGCTGAAAGATACGGGAGCTGTATGCAAATCGTATGACAATGCGCAGATGGCGGTCGAGGCTATGTTTGGTTCGGAGGCATTGGATTGTGTGGTTGTCGATGAATTGCCTGCACAGTATCTTGCCGAAAATACGAAGGGGCATGAGTTGCAATGCGCGGCGCTTTATTACAACGAGAGCCGTGCGACTGAAGAGGAATATGCGATTTGTGTGACTCCCGGAAAAGACGAGCTTTTGAACGCGATCAACGAAGTACTGGAAGAGATGTTGGAAAAAGGCGAAATCGATGAGCTTGTATCCCAACACCTCGGTTTAAACTAATATAAAGAGAGCGGACGGGGGCAAGGCAAAAGAACCTTGCCTCTGTTTGTTGTAAGGAGTAAGAAATGTTTTTTCAACAACTGTGGGAAGTAGTATCCACGACGAAATATATCATGTGGATATTGGAAGGATTCCGAATGACATTGCTGATTGCGGTCGGGGCTTCTGTTTTAGGCCTGTTTTTAGGTACGATCGTTGCAATCGTCAAGATCGCGGCGCAAAAAAATAAGCGCAAGATGCGGATTCCCGAATTTATCTGCGATATTTATATATCGGTGATCCGCGGAACACCTGTCGCGTTGCAGTTGTTTATCATGGCATTTGCCATTTTTGCGATACGCGGTTTTCCTTTGGAAGTGACGGCAATTCTTACGTTCGGGATCAATTCGGGCGCGTATGTTGCGGAAAGTCTGCGCGGAGGCATTCAGTCGGTGGATATCGGTCAGACGGAAGCGGCGCGTTCTCTTGGGTTGAGCGAACTGCAGAGCATGGTGTCTATTGTGATCCCGCAAGCGATCAAAAATGTCATACCTGCGATCGGCAACGAACTGATCGCGTTGTTGAAAGAAACTTCGATCGTCAGTATGGTAGGGATCGTCGATTTGACTTTTGCGGCGAAAATGATCGGGGCGGGGAACGAGATGTCCACGTATTTGGCTCCCATGCTGGTGGTAGCGCTTTTTTATTTGGCTGTCGTATATCTGTTGATATTCGGCATACGTGCGATCGAGAAAAAACTTAAACAAAGCGAACAGCATGTCGATGAGAAAAAAGCGGAGAAGTGCCGTATCAAAATGGAGAAACGGTTGAAAGCGATCGAAGACAACTATCAAAAAATCTGTTTACGGAAAGGTCAATGAAATGCAGGGAATCGACACGACAAACAATGAAATATTATTGGATATTGCGGGTTTGAAGAAACATTTCGGAAAAAACGAAGTGTTGAGCGGAATAGACGTGCAGATCCGCCGCGGTGAAAAAATTGCTGTAATCGGTCCTTCGGGGAGCGGGAAATCCACGTTTTTGCGTTGCTTAAATTTGTTGGAGCAACCTACGGAAGGGAGCATCGCTTTTTGCGGAGAAGATATTATCCATACAAAACACATCAATGAATTTCGTCAAAAGATGGGGATGGTTTTTCAGCATTTTAATTTATTTAACAACCTGACGGTGCTGGAAAATATCATGTTTGCGCCCGTAAAAATAGGCAAAATGGAGCTGAAAAAGCAAAAGGCAGCTCTGCGCCGATTGAAAATACGTCAGTTTTTTGGCCGTGACGGAGATAAAAAAATTGCGATAGAGACATCGGTTGCGCAAATCGAAAAGCAAGCGAAAGATCGGGCTTTGGCGCTTTTGGAGCGGATCGGGCTTGCGGATAAAGCGTCGGCATATCCGTCCACGCTTTCGGGCGGACAGCGTCAAAGGATAGCGATCGTGCGCGCGTTGGCGATGAACCCGAAAGTGATGCTGTTTGACGAGCCGACCAGCGCTTTGGATCCCGAAATGGTCGGGGAAGTATTGCAGCTGATCAAGGAGCTGGCAGAGGAAGGAATGACGATGGTCATCGTCACGCACGAAATGGGATTTGCCCGCGAGGTGGCGACGCGCGTGTTCTTCATGGACGGCGGCAAGATCCAGGAGCAGGGTACGCCGGAGAAAGTTTTCGGTTCTCCCGAAAATCCCAGATTGAAAGAGTTTCTTTCCAAAGTTTTATAAAAGAGCGCAAAGCCCCGGTACGGAAACGTACCGAGGCTTTGCTTATGCGGATTTTCTTTTCCCGCCGCGCGAAAAAATTTTCGCGCGGCGTGAAAAGGCGATTTCGTCGGGCGCACAATGGCGGCGGCATATTCATGCCGCCGCCATTGCGCATAAGAGGGGTATGGCAATGCGCATCTTGGGGGATACAGCGGAGCGCATCGCCGCGAGTAGGGTCAAAGATCAATCGTGATCGGAATGACGCTGGTGGCGGTACTCGTTGCCGCCCTTTGTTTCGTAAACGTAGGAGGTATTGCCGTCGTTGTCGGTCACGGCGCGGACGATATAGACCTGATTGGATTCGCGGCTGCCGACCTTGATTTTGATTGCATGGCCGTCTTCCTGTTCGAAGTAAAAGATCTGTGACTGCGATCCGCTGGTCATGCGGAATTCGATTTCGGTCTCGTCCCGTTCTTCTTCCAATTCGAGCGAGCAGCGTTCGATGACTTCGCCGTTTTCTATGATGCAGTAGCTGAATTCTTCTTCGCGTTCGTTGTCTTTGGCGTCGTATTCGGATTTGAGTTCCACGCGCATAAATTTATTTTCGCCGAGGTTTACGGTGAATTGCGTTTCGTATTCCGTCTCTTCGCTGCCGTGTTCGGATTCCGTTTCCGATTTCGTTTCGCCGCGGAACGCGTAATCCGCGCCGTCGATCACGAGGACGCCTTCGATGTCGGCTTTGGTTTCCGTCTCGATCTCACCGTCGTCTTCTTCTGTTTCGGTTTTGCGGTTATTTTCGTTGTAATACATGACGTATTCGATTTTTTCGCCCGTCAGGTCGGAAAACCCGATGACGGCTTTGATCTCGTAATTTTCGCGGTCGGAAGTTTCGTAGGCGGTGGAGTAAGCGCCGTTGCTGAGCAGGCTTTCTGCGAGCATCATATAATTGTCCAAAGGATCGAGTTCGTCCGGCGTTTCGTCCGGAATTGTTTGATCCGTTTCGGGAGTGAGGTCGCTGCCGGGGTTGGGAGCGGTATCGTCGGGCGCGGGGGCGGCGTCGGGTTCGGTGTCGGGGGCTTGGGGGACGGACTGATCGTCGTTCATGGCGTCGATGATCGAGCCTGCGGACGCGGCGCTGAAAGAATAAGATTGCGCGGCGGTCGCGGGGAGGCGGAAAGATTCTTGATCGGCGGGCTGATCGCAAGCTGCGAGGCTTACCGAAAGCGTGAGGGCCGTAAAGACAGCCAGACCTGCAATAATGGATTTTTTCATAATTGGAATCTCCTGTTTTGATGTTTTTTTGGGGTTGCGCTTGCCCTTGTACACTTATACAACAGGCAAAGGGAGGAAATTGTTGGAAAGATTTGAAAAATTATTGAAAATTTCCGAAAAAATTTTTTTTGCCGTTGTCTTGTACAATAATAAAACACGCGGCGGGCGCAAAATGTTGGGAGAAAGGAAAAAATTATTAAAAACGATTAAAAAAAAAGGGCAAGTGCCGTTTTGGCGGGCGTGCGTTGACAAAAGTTGAGCGATATGGTATAATTTCCCCGTTAAGGAGAAAAGAAAGAATGTTGAGCGACAACATAGCGGCGATCGCTACGCCGCCGGGGCGCGGCGGGGTTGCGATCGTGAGGATAAGCGGAGCGGAAGCGAGAAAGACTGCGGAGAAGATGTTTGTTCCGTCGGGCAGGCGAGCGGTTGCGGATTTTGAACCGCAGAGGATGTATCCCGGGCAGATCGACGGGGGCAGTTTCCGTGATTTCGGTTTATGCGTATGGTTTAAAGCGCCGCACAGTTATACGGGTGAGGACGTCGTGGAATTTCACTGTCACGGCGGAGTGAACATAGCGCGGGGGATCCTGAGGCAGGCGTTGTCGTCGGGATGCAGGCTTGCGGAGCGGGGCGAATTTACGCGCCGCGCGTTTTTAAACGGAAAACTTTCGCTTTCCTCGGCGGAGGGGCTGATCGACATGATCAACGGCGAAAGCGAAGCGGAAGTCCGTGCGGGGTATATGCTGTATACGGAGCGGC
>CALVMA010000130.1 GCA_944341655.1 uncultured Clostridia bacterium
CGATAATTTCCAAACCCTGCGCATAGCTCGCAGCCGTATGATCGGGCTTCGCCCCTGCGGCTTCCTTCCCGCAAACATTGTACCAAACGCACTCGATCCCCGCATTGTTTGCGCCTTTTATGTCCGACGTCAAAGAATCGCCGATGATCACGCAATCCTGTTTTTCCGCCTGTATATGCTGCAATACATACGCAAAAAAACGAGCATCCGGCTTTGCAAAACCGATTTCGTCCGAAACAAAGACCCCGTCAAAAAAATCCGTAAGACCGAGCGACGCAAGCCTGCCGTACTGGGCATCGGGCGTTCCGTTGGTTATCAGATACACTTTGCCTCGTTTTTTGAGCTCGTCCATGAAAGAACGCGCACCCTCCAAAAGATATCCCGTACGGCAGAGTTTTGCAAAATATTCCCGATTGACCGCGGCGGCGTCTTCCTCTATGGACATCCTCGCGAAAAAGCGGGAAAACCTCGCCACGACAAGCTCCGCTTTCCGTATTTCCCCGCGCTCATATTCCCGCCACAGGCCGTCATTGATCTCTTTGAAAAGCGCATAATGCAGCGCCGCGGATTCATGGCCGAATTTGCGCATCGCCGCCCCGAAACTTTCCCGCGAGGAACGCACAAAATCCAGGACGGTTTCATCCGCATCCAAAAGATATTTATTTTTCATCCTTTTCACCGTCGCCGCGTATGATCGCCAGTTCTTTCAACGCGCGCGTATATGCAATGTATTTTTCGTTATCCGTCATTCCGGCATCGGCAACCGCGACGCAGGTAAACTCTAAACCCTTGGATTCGTACACCGTCATCAGATTGATCTTGCTCTTCGAGATCTTGTTGCTCTTGCCCGGCACATTGTAGCTCTTGCGCAAATATTTTTCCAGCTCGTTTTCAGCCACAATGATCGCTTTCAAACCCTTTTTTTCGCGGAAAAATCCGCTTACCCCGCGTACGCCGATCTTTTGCACGGGCGGTCCGTCAAACCCGATGGGCTGCATTCCTATGTTCAGTTTCTCCGAAACATATCCCACGATCTGATTGGTATTCCTGTAATTCTGATTGAGCTCATAACTCTGTTCCGCTTTCACAGACTCCCAATTTTTCAGGCCGCGGTATTCCGTGATGTTCTGCGCAAGGTCACCGTAAACGTTGAACGCGGCATCGGGATTGAAAAACCGCAACAACCTGTATTCGTTTTCGGAAATATCCTGCCCTTCATCCACAAATACGAGCGCATAATGCGGTTCCAGACGCCTGCCCAGCAGCGCAAAAAGCAGGCACAGCGAATAAGGATCGCTCTTCACCAGCCCTTTGCCGACGCCGTAACGGTTTTTCGCCTTGCGGACGATCTCTTTATAGAACAGCCTCGCAAGCTCCACGTGCGTGCCGCATTTTCCGATCTTTACAAAATACTCGTTGCCCCTCAACGTCTCAAACAATTCGCAAAACGTTTCGAATTTCGTCAATATCTCCGAAACCAAGCCTGAAATACTGTCGATCTCCTGCAACAGTTCACCCCTGCGGGCGATCCTGTCCGCATACGTTTCCACCTCGACGCCGCCGCGGTTGATTTTATAACGGCGAAGATCCGCCATTTCTTTGGAAACCGTTTCGTGCAGTCTGGCAAGATCGCTCAATGCGTCCGTGCAGATCTTTTTATACGAATGCGAAATAAACACTCCCGCACGATAAAAAGACAAAAGCCTCTCATAAAAAAAACTGATGTTTTTTATCCTGTCCCCTTTAAGGTCGGACGCCAAAAACTCCTCGGCCGCGATAACTTCATTCATCAGTTCACGGAACGGCTTTGTATAATACAGCCCTCCGCCCGCTTTTTCTTTTATTTCGCCCAGAACCGCGCGGCGCACCCGCACGCTCGCATTTTTGATCACCGCAAACGCATCCAGCTGCTCCCTGCAATTCTTCGTTACGGTTTCTATATATTCCGCACATTCCTCGCTCAAAAACATTCCCAAAATGCCGTCATAGATCTTAACCAGCTTGTTTTGAGCATCCTTATAAAATTTTTCCGAATAAACATATTGCAGATACTTCGCCGAGACTTTTGCGGAAAAATCGATTTTCGCCGTCAGATCCACTCCCGTGTTTTTCAGCAACAACAAAAAATATTCGTCGATCCGCTGCGTCTTCACCTTTTCCAGCTCCAACACCTGCGAAAGTTCATCGATAAAGGCGTTGAACGAATCGCTGGGCGTCAGCACAAGCACGTCCGAAGGCTTCAGCTTTTCGTTATTGTACATCAGGAAACTCAACCTGTGCAGCATGATCATCGTTTTCCCGCTTCCCGCACAGCCTTGAAGGACAAAACTCTCCCGCTCCGGCTTTGTAATGATCTCGTATTGCTTTTCCTGTATGGTTTCGATGATATCCGAAATTTCCGATTGCTCTTTCCTTGCACGCAGGATCTCTTTCAGATAGGGGTCGAAAATGATCTCTTCGTCCCTGCCCGCGATCTCCTCTTTCGTCAGATAATCCCGCAAACTCAAATATTCGTTTTTAAAATCGATAAACCTGCCGTTCGCCGTGCGCAAAGCCCGACGCAAGATCTGCTTGTAATTGTATTCGTTGATGGAAAAAATAATCTGGCTCTTCTGATAATATTTCCGCGCCAACGGAGCCCGCCAATCCACGATCTCCAGATTCACGTCCCCTTTTTTCCCGATATAATAACTGTTGTAACCTTCCTTGTCGTCGTACAGATCCATGCGGGCAAAATACGGCTCGACAAAAAAGCCCTTAAACCCTTCTATCTCTTCCCGCCAGCCTCGGATCTGCGCATTGAACCCGATTATGCTCCGATAATTTTCCGCAGAAAATTCACCCTCGCGCATTTGCGCTATCTGCGCTTGCGTTTCCTTGATCTTCAGCTTCAAACGATTGATGTAACAGCTCTTCAGCAGGCTCATGACGATGCGAACCCGCAAATCTTCATACTTGCGCTGTTTCTCCTCGTCCAGCAAATCCAGGTAAAATTGCTTATCCGGCTGTTTGCGGCTTTTTAGAAATTCTCGCATTTCTTTTTCTGTCATTTCCGCCATTTCGCTTCCCCTTATCCTTTTTCCTGTCAGCGTGAACGCAAAACATCATCACCTTAGTATAACACATATATCCAAAAAAAGAAACACCTTTGCGAAAATTTTCACAAAAGTGTTTCTCTATACGACAGTTCATCAAAAACCGTCGAACAACTCTTATAAAATTTAACTTAAAAAGGCATTACTCCCATTCGATCGTGCCGCAAGGCTTGGGAGTAAGGTCATACAGGACGCGGTTGACGCCCTTGACTTCGCCCGTAATCCTCGCCGTAATGTGCTGCAACAACGCAAACGGAACGTCCTCGACCGTTGCAGACATTGCATCGGTCGTATTGACCGCACGAATGATGACGGGATACTCGAACGTACGCTTTCCGTCTTTTACGCCGACAGACTTGAAATCGGGCACTACGGTAAAATATTGCCAGACCTTGCCTTCCAATCCGTTTTTGGCAAACTCTTCACGCAGGATCGCGTCCGATTCGCGCACCGCTTCCAAACGGTCGCGCGTGATCGCACCGAGACAGCGCACGCCCAATCCGGGGCCGGGGAAAGGCTGACGATACACCATGGAATCGGGAAGTCCCAAAGCTTTCCCTACGACGCGGACTTCGTCTTTAAACAAAAATTTTAAAGGCTCGACCAATTCAAATTTCAGATCCTCGGGCAGTCCGCCGACATTGTGATGCGCCTTGACAGGGCCGCTTTCAAGAATATCGGGATAAATCGTGCCCTGCGCGAGGAATTCGATGCCGTCCTGTTTGCGCGCTTCCTCTTCAAACACGCGGATAAACTCGGCGCCGATGATCTTGCGCTTGGTTTCGGGATCGGCTACGTTTTCAAGTTTATTAAAAAAACGGTCGACCGCGTCCACATAGACGAGGTTTGCGTTCATCTGGTTGCGGAACACTTCCACGACCTGTTCGGGTTCACCCTTGCGCAAAATGCCGTGGTTGACGTGTACGCACACGAGGTTTTTGCCGATCGCCTTAATGAGCAGCGCCGCCACGACGGACGAATCCACCCCGCCCGAGAGCGCGAGCAGTACTTTTTTATCGCCGACCTGTTTTTTGACGGCCTCCACCTGTTCGCCGATGAATTTTTCGGCGAGTTCCGCATTGACGATGCGCGCCATGTCTTCGGGCCGTTTGTTGTTTTGCATAAAACACTTCCTCCGTTGATAACGTTTATTTTCTTCTGTCTGCCCTCTCAAAGGGCGGATCAATTTTATCGG
>CALVMA010000131.1 GCA_944341655.1 uncultured Clostridia bacterium
GATGCCGAAGTCCGCCTTATGTTTTACGACCGCCGCGCAGACGGACTGCATCGCCGCCTCGTTCTCGGGGTTGGGGATGTGGTTGGGAAAACGCCCGTCCGGTTCAAGGAACTGGCTGCCTTCGGTATCGGCGCCCAGAGGTTTGAGCACTTTTTCCACATAGAATCCGCCGGCGCCGTTGCCCGCGTCGACGATAATCTTTTTCCCTGCAAGCGGCTTGTCCTCGCCCGTCTTTTCGCGCACGAACTTCACGAGGTTTTCGCAGTAGCGGCCGATGAACGGCTGTCTGCGCGTTTTGCCTTTTCCCGTGAGAGCTTTGCCTTCGGCGGCAAGGCTGAGGATTTCGGAGATGTCCTTGCCTTCCAGCCCGCCCGACGGCAGGAAAAATTTCAGTCCGTTTTTGTTGTAGGGCAAGTGACTGGCGGTGACCATGACGGACGCATCGGCGCCGAAGTCCTGTTCCTGCAAGAGCATGAACATGGACGGAGTGGAAGAAAGCCCCGTCAAAATGACGTCGCAGCCGCTTTCTTGGACAGCCTCGGCGGCGCATTGGCAGATCCTGTCGGCGGAAAGCCGCGAATCGTGGCCGATGGCGACGGTCAGTTTTTGTTTGCCCGTATCGCGGGCAAGGCGGTAGCAGAATGCTTTCATGATGCCTGCGACCGCTTCGTTTGTGAGGTTTACGGGCTCGCCCGCTATGCCTTCGAGCGCAACGCCGCGCACGTCCGTGCCGCTTTTCAGAGCAGACCAGTCTTTGATTTGCATTTTACCCTCCGGATTTATTCTTTCGGGATTTATTATACTGCATTTTCACGTTGTTTTCAAGTTTATTTTTAAAAATTGTATGGATTTTTACAAAAAGAGTCCGAAAAACGGGCGAAAAATGTCGCAGGTGAAAAAACGCGAAAAGTCGGTTTAAAATGTTTACATGGCTGTACAATGTATGCTATAATAAATGCGGGCACGAGCTCAAACAAGGATCAAGGAAAAGAAAAATGAATAAATTTATATTGTCTACGGATTCTACTTGCGACCTGTATGCCGATTTTGTCAGGGAAAACGATATTAAGTTTGTCAGTCTAAACTACATTGTGGAAAAGGACGGGCAGTTTACGGAAGGCGTGGACGCATTCACCGAGTATTCGCAGTATGTGGATTTTTACCGTCAGCTGCGGGAGGGCGCTTTTTCGCGGACGTCGATGCTGAATTATGAAAGCCACTACAATCATTTTCTGAAGCTGGCGAAAGAGGGAGCGGAAGACGTTTTGCATTTCACGATTTCCAGCGGACTTTCTCCCACGGTGACGGTCGCGCAGAAAGCGGCGGCGGATATCAAGAAAGATTATCCCAAATTCAATCTGTATGCGGTGGATTCGCTTGCGGCGACGATCGGGCAGGGCGCGCTGGTGCGCGAGGCTCTGCGTCTGCGCAACGAGGGAAAAACGGTGCAGGAGGCGTTTGACGCCGTAAACGACCTTCGCTTTCATATTCAGTATGCGATCGTGGCAAACGATCTGTACTATTTGAAGAAGGGCGGCAGGGTATCGACGGTGGCTGCGGTGGCGGGATCGCTGCTGCAGGTGAAGCCCGTGCTTTCTTTCAACAACGAAGGGAAGCTGGTCGTGGTGGATAAATGCCGCGGAATGAAAAAAGCGTTTGCGTATGCGCTCGACAAGATGGAAAAGTATCATCCCGTGGAGGAGAACCGCATGATCTGGATCGTGCATACCGATGCGGAAAAGGACGCGAACGAGCTGGCGGCGGCGATCGAGGCGCGCTGGAATTTCAAGCCGGACGTGACGATCATGGGGCCCGTCATCGGTTCGCACGTAGGGCCGGGCGCGGTGGCGGTCATTTGGCGGAGCAAGGAAGTGCGCGAGGATTGACGCATAAAAAAGCTGCGGCGGCGGTAAAATAAATTGTCTTAATAAAAAAAATATGGTATAATCTTAAAAGATGTACCATATTTTGTTTTTTCGGAGGAGATCATGGCAAAGGAGAAAGAGCAGTTCGTCAATCAGATCGCGGATATCGAAACGGATTTCCCGCGCTGGTATACGGACGTCGTATTAAAGACCAAGCTGGTAGATTACGGCCCCGTGAAGGGGACGATGGTGATCCGTCCTTACGGTTATGCGATCTGGGAGAATATCCAGAAAGAGCTGGATGCGCGGTTTAAGGCGACGGGGCATCAGAATGCGTATTTCCCGCTGCTCATTCCTTACAGTTTCATGACGCGCGAAGCGGAGCACGTCGAAGGATTTGCGCCCGAAGTGGCGGTCGTGACGGTCGGGGGCGGCGAAACGCTTGCCGAGCCGTTGGTGATCCGTCCTACGAGCGAGACCATTATCGGAGAGATGTATTCGAAATGGCTGCAATCCTACCGCGATCTGCCCATTTTGATCAACCAGTGGGCGAACGTAGTGCGTTGGGAAAAAACGACGCGTCCGTTCCTGCGCACGAGCGAATTTTTGTGGCAGGAAGGGCATACCGTTCACGCGACCGAGGAAGAGGCGATGGAAGAAACGCTGAAAATGCTCGGCGTTTACAAGGAATTTGCGGAAACCTGTCTTGCGATCCCTGTGTTTACGGGCAGGAAGACGGAAAAAGAAAAATTTGCGGGCGCGGTGGCGACGTTCGGCATGGAAGCGATGATGCACGACGGGAAGAGCCTGCAGGCAGGCACGTCGCATTATCTCGGGCAGAATTTTGCCAAAGCGTTCGACATTCAGTTTTTGGATAAGGACGGCACGCACAAATACGGATATACGACGTCGTGGGGCGTATCGACGCGCCTGATCGGCGCGCTGATCATGTCGCACGGCGATGCGCGCGGGCTTATTCTGCCGCCGGTGGTGGCTCCCGTGCAGGCGATCATCGTACCGATCGCGGCGAAGAAAGAGGGCGTGCTCGAAGCGGCGGCGGAGCTGAAAGCGAAACTCGTATCGGCGGGCGTGCGCGCGGATTGCGACGTATCGGACAACAGCCCCGGCTGGAAGTTCAACGAAGGGGGAATGAAGGGCGTACCCCTCCGCAGCGAGATCGGCGCCCGCGATATCGAGGCGGGCGAGATGGTGCTTGTGCGGCGCGATACGCATGAAAAGACGGAAGCGCCTTTGGAAAACGCGGCGGAGACGGTGCGCAAGCTGTTGGCGGAAATTCAGTCGAATCTGTTGGAAAAAGCGAGAAAGCGCAAGGAAGAGCGGGTCGTGACGGCGGAAAGCGTCGACGGGATCCTCCGCGGCGTGGAGAGCGGCAATTTCGTAAAGGCGGGCTGGTGCGGCTGCCGCGAATGCGAGGACAAGATCAAAGAGCTGACGGCGGCGAGCGCCCGCGTGATCGTGGAAGGAGAGCATGCGGAAAAGTGCGCCTGCTGCGGAAAAGAGGCAAAGCACGTCGTCCTGTTCGCAAGGGCATATTAAAATTTGGGGTATTGTCCGCAAGGGCATCGGAAAATTCTTTACGCCGCGGCGCAAAAATGCGCCGCGGCGTTTGTCTCAGGACAATAACGGCGCGGCGTTTGAATAAATATTTTCTGCGTGCGGTCATGGCAGAGAGGAAAATAGTGACAGAAAAAAATTACGGGAATATTTGACATGGCTGTTCTGATATGATATAATTAAGTAAAATTAACTATCTGACACGCGGGGTTTGTTGGGATCCGAGCAAAAGTGTGAGGGAAAAAGGATGAGAGAATTATTTCGTTTTTTGCACCACATCAGTAAGGTGGGATCGGCGGACGGCGGCAAAAGAATATGGTATGCCATATTGCATATCGTGGCGGTGGCGTTGGCTGTTCTGTTTGCTTTTTTAGCGTATAAGATTTTCACGAACATCGATCAGATACTTTCCCGTACTTTTTTTGTCGGGTTGCTTTTGATCATTTTCGGCATCGCGATCACGGTTTTCGGAAGCGTTATCTTTTTTTTGCAAGGCGTTGTGGCGCAGATCGCGCTGATCATATTCTCGTCGATCGACATAAAACACGGGAACGACCGCGGCGCAAATTCTGTGGCGCTCACGATCGCCGTGCTGAGCATGGTCGTTTTTATTGGCGCAGCCATCGTGCTTTTCATGATATTATGACGAGTTTTTATAATATAGCGAGTCTTTGTGTTTTATAAAACTATGCCTGCGCGCCTCTTTTGGCGCGCAGGCATAGTTTTATGGAAGAATAAATTTTACAGGGAAGGAAATAAAAGCCGCCGTCGGTGCAGTATTGCACCGACGGCGGCTTTTTGCAAGGCAAGAGCGCAGTCTGCCGCACATATGCCGATGCGCTTGTACGGCGCGGTCAGCCCGCGCGTATGCCTACGTACTTGTTCGGCGCGGTTTGCCTGCGCGTATGCCTACGCACTTGTTCGGTGTGGTCTGTCGCACATATTCCAATGCACTTGTTCGGTGGGGTCAGCCCGCGCGTATGCCGCGCGCGGTTTGTTTGTCGCTTGTCTTTCGCGGTATGATTTCAAGCGGCTCCGCCGTTTGTCCCCAAAAAGGAATGCCGCCGAAACCCTGATCGGTTTCGGCGGCATGGCGCCGATTGAGTGACTTTGTACGAACTCAAAGGAAAGGAAGAAGCAGATCGGGAACATTCCCCGACCTGCTTTTCTATATCCTCCACATACGATTTGGAAAAGCGCTCCGTTGAAAACCTCTCTTGGAAGTTGTATGTAATGACCGTGTGGTCGCCGTACCAGATAACTTCCCGCACAAAGGTATTCACGAGCAACTTGCGCACTTTGATATCGTCGGGATCTTCAAAAACTTTGGAGAGCAGGAATTTTTCTATTTCCTCGACAGACAAATGCGCATACGACTTTTGGGCTGCCTTATTGATTTCTATTTCCAACTCGTTGAGTTCTGCCTGCAAGCCGTTGAGCCTGTCCTTCGTGAAGTCCGTGATGATGCCCTGTTCGATTGCCTTTACGATATTGTCTGCCGCCTTTTTGGCATCATCCCGCTTTTGCAGCAGGATCTGCAAACCAGAATCGTCCTGCATCATCTTTTCGTGTACCTTG
>CALVMA010000132.1 GCA_944341655.1 uncultured Clostridia bacterium
GCGATCTTTTCCGCCATCGCCTTTTTATAAGCGCACAGCTTTTCGTAAATCTCGGGATATTTGACGCCCAGGATCTGCAACGCCAAAAGCCCCGCGTTCTCCCCGCCGTTCACCCCGACCGTCGCCACGGGGATCCCCGAAGGCATCTGCACGATGGAAAGCAAACTGTCCAGCCCGCCCATCATGTCCGTCTTTACGGGAAGCCCGATCACGGGCAATGCCGTATTTGCCGCCATTACGCCGCCCAGATGCGCCGCCTTGCCCGCCGCACAGATCACCGCCTCGATTCCGTTCGCCTTTGCGCCCGCCGCAAACGCGTGCGCCTCTTCCGGGGTGCGGTGCGCCGAAATCACGCGCACTTCCGTTTCAACCCCGAATTTTTTCAGGACCGAAACCGCGGGCTTCACGACCGGAAAATCCGATTTACTTCCCATCACGATCGCAACTTTTGCCATATCTTACCTCCTGCGGCACCGCCGCAAAAAAATTTTCGTTTAAAACAGCCTCTCCTGCACATACTCTTTACGGAGAAAAACCATGATCTTACTCTATATCCTCTTCGGCACCTACCTGATCGCCGTCAACGTCTACTCTTTTATGCTCGTCCGCGCACAGAAAATCGCGGCCCGCGAACGCGGAAACAACGCAAAAAACAAAAACGGAAAATTGCTCGTCGCAGGTTTCCTGGGCGGCGCCGTCGCCGCGTATGCCGCACTCTTTATCTTAAAATTTAAAACGGATAACGTGCTCTTGATGATCCTTCTTCCCGTCCTGTCCGTGCTCAACGTCTACATCATCATACTCTTGATGCGCAACGCCTTCTTCATCCCCCTCTGACAAGCAAAAAGACAGGCGGAATTCGGTGCGCCAAAGCCACCGATTGCCAACCTGCCTTACGGTTCGATTTCTCGGGTAGATTTTTCTTGCAGAACGGGCAGGTACACTGCGCCGACAAAATTTTCAACGTGCGGCATTTGTGTACGCAAACCACAGCCGGTTGCGATTGTCCTTCTCGGATCTCTCAACATATGGCGTCCCTCTGCTTTTGTTCTCTTTCGCCCGCAAAGATTTTCTTTCCCCTCGGACATACTTATAGTATATCATAATTGCACGTTTTTCAAAACTGTTTGACGCCACTTTTTAAAAAATATTTTCAGCAAACACCCCCCGCCCGCCAAATTAAAACGCCCGTCTTGCGACAGGCGTTTTTTTCGTTCATTTTTTGTCACTTTCACCCGTTTTTTCACGGCTCTCCTGCAAAAGATCACGGATCTGCACGAGCAGGCTCTCCACCGACTCCGCTTTCTCCTCCGCTTTCTCTTCCGCTTGCTTTTCCAGCTGCGCCTCCGCCTCTTTCGCGAGCAAAACTTCCTTTGCTCCCTCGTCCGCCTGCGGTTCCGCTCCCTGCTCCGCTTCCCCTTCCTCGGTTTCCTTGCGCATCAGAATCGCTTTCAGCTCCTCGGCCGTCTCCTTCATGCGCTTCTGCGCCTTGCGCACGATGCGCAGCACCGTGAATATCACGAACGCATCGATCAAAAAGGTCAGGATCGCCATGATCAGGTTCCCGTAATTGAGCGTGATCGCCTGCGCGATCACCTCCCCCGCTTCGTTCACCTCTTCCGGCCGCAAAACCACCACCAGCTCACTGAAATTCCCGTCCACGAGCAACGCGATGAGCGGTTTTATAACGTCGTTCACAAGACTGTTCACGATCGCCGTGAACGCCGCCCCCACAACCAGCGCAACCGCAAGGTCGACAATATTTCCGCGCGATATGAACGCTTTGAAATCTTTCCAAAATGTGCTCTTTTGCTTCTTTTCTTTCTTTTTCATCCGTCTTCCTCCCCGTCAACCCGCATATTCCGAAAGATGCGCCCGTATAAACTTGCAGACCGCGTCTTCTTCGGAAAAACCGATCACTCCCGTCGCTTTCGCCTTCAAACTCTCCACGGCATTCGCCACCGCATAACTCTCGTCCGCCGCGTCAAACAGCGACGCGTCGTTGATGCCGTCCCCGAAACATACCAGCCGCTCCGCTCCCAGGATCTTTCGCAGCTCCCGCGCCGCCGCCCCTTTCGACGTGCTCATCGGCATGATCTCACACCAGTAATCCGTCTGATACGTTTCCTGCTCATAAATACATTTCATGTCCATGCTGCCTTCCACTGCCTCGTGCAAAGCGTCCAGATCCTCTTTCCTGCCGATACAGGTAAAATAAAAGATCTCGTCCCCCTCCAGCGCCTCGCGGCCCTCGATCGGGTTCAGACGGTAATCCCCCCGCCGACGCTCCAAATACCTCTTCATCCCCGCCGATTCCTTGCCCGTCCGCCAGCTCACCCGCTCGCGGCCGTTCTTGCCGAACGAATATACCAACGGCGATATTCCGTAACGCGTGAACAGCTCTTCCAGATACGCCAGCTGCCCCGCATTGAAATGATTGTTGTATAACACCTGCCGCGTCGACGGCTCCATGACCAGCGAACCGTTATACAGGATCACGGGAAGATTCTGCCGCAATCCCCAACAAGCCTTTGCCGCGGAATTCAGCGAGCGCGCCGTGGCATATGTAAAAAACAAACCGCCTCCGTCGATCATGGCATTCAGATTTTTTAAACTGTATTCGGAGACCGTCTCTTTCGATGTCAGCAACGTTCCGTCCAAATCAGAAATGAAAAGCGTCTTCAACTTTAAAAAACCATCCTAATTCTCTCTTTGACAGTATATCGCAAATACCGCAATTTATCAAGAATTTTTCGCCCGTTATTCTTTCTTTCCCCTTTCCGTCAGACAAATTTTGAAAAAGCAAAGCACGGCACACCTTATCATTCTATGCCCCGCCCTGCCCCTTTATTCCGTTTCGCCCGAGAAGCGCATTCAAAAGTTCTTCCCGATACCGCGATGCCGCACCGTACGCGCGAGGAATTTCCTCCTCTCCGCGAATATCCGCACAAATTTTTCCGCCCTTCAGCACGATCGCCCGATGTGAAAGCATGTACGCCTCCTCCGCGTCGTGCGTCACAAACACCGCCGTGCGGTTTTCTTCCCGCCACAGCTTGCAAAATACGTCGACCAGACGGATCTTCAATCCCGTATCCAACGACGAAAACGGCTCGTCCATTAAGATAAGTTCGGACGGATACGCAAACGCTCTCGCAATCGCCACCCGCTGCGCTTGACCTCCCGACAGCTCCCCGGGATACGCGTCCGCCCTGTCCGCAAGCTCTACCTTTTCCAATACCTCCATGATCTTTTCTCGGTCCGCCCGTTTCCCCAAAACATACGCTATGTTTCCGTAAACCGTCAGATTGGGCAGCAACCGATCTTCCTGAAAAATATACGATATGCGCTCCGGTATGTTGCGGATCTTTCCTTCATACGGCGTCAGCCCCGCCAGCATGTTCAGAAGCGTCGTTTTGCCGCAGCCGCTCTCCCCCAAAAGACAGGTGATCTTTCCCCGCTCGATCACGCAGCCGAATCCCTCGTAAATGAGCTTTTCCCCGTATCTTTTATTGACTTTTTCAAAAATTATATTCGTTTCCATCGGATCACCGCCTTCCCCGTAAGCCGTATCAGCCACTCGAACGCAACGGATACGACGACCGCCGCTATCGTTATCGCAAACAGGCGCTCCGTTTCCAGCATCCAGTTCGCGTTGTACATCAGATTCCCCAAACTGCCGACCGTATGCGCCATGACCTCCGCGGCGATCACGAGCTTCACGTTCAGAGAAAATCCGCTCGCCGCTCCCTCGAACAAACCTTGCGCCATGTTCGGCAAATACAGTTTGAATATCCT
>CALVMA010000133.1 GCA_944341655.1 uncultured Clostridia bacterium
GAGACGGGGTTCATCCTCTTGAGCGTGGGGCCCTGGTCGGCATACGCTTCGGCGACGATGAGATCGCCGCGGTCCATGCCGAAATTGTGCTCGGCGTTCGCCGCCGCGGAGAGCAGTACCTTCTTGACCGGCTCTGCCGATACGATCGTGGCATATTCCAGGATCGCCGCCGCCTCGTTCACGCTCTTGCCGCGGATGAGGGTGAGCGCCCTGCGCACTTTATAAGGAGACATGCGCACGTGCCTTGCCGTTGCATAGGGACGTTTATCCTTGTTTTCCTGAATCCTTTTCGTTTTTTCACGCGTGTTCTTAGCCATAACGCTCTATGCCTCCTTTACTTCTTGGCCACAGCCGTCTTGCCGCCCGAGTGGCCTTTGAAGGTTCTGGTCGGAGCAAATTCACCGAGCTTGCAGCCAACCATGTCTTCCGTGATGTAGACGGGAACATGCTTCCTGCCGTCGTGCACGGCGATCGTGTGCCCTACCATCTGCGGGAAGATCGTCGATGCCCTCGACCACGTTTTCAAAACTTTTTTATCGTTGGCCGCATTGAGCTCTTCCACCCTCTTCATGAGGCGCGCCTCAACGTAAGGCCCTTTCTTAACGCTTCTGCTCATTTAAGTGATCCTCCCTCAGTTGATCCGTTTGAGAATGAACTTGCTCGTCACATTCTTCTTCTTGCGCGTCTTATAACCCAGAGCAGGCTTGCCCCAAGGGGTCATAGGGCCGGCATGGCCGACAGGGCTCTTGCCCTCGCCGCCGCCGTGCGGGTGATCGTTCGGGTTCATGACCGAGCCGCGGACGGTCGGTTTGATGCCCATGTGACGGGTCTTGCCCGCCTTGCCGATGCGGATGATCTCATGCTCCACGTTTCCGACCTGGCCGACCGTTGCACGGCACACGACGGGAACCAGACGCATTTCGCCGCTGGGCATTTTCAGCGTGGCATACTTGCCTTCCTTCGCCATCAGCTGGGCGGAGATACCGGCTGCCCTCGCCACCTGCCCGCCCTTTCCGGGACGAAGCTCGATGTTGTGCACCATCGTGCCGACGGGGATGTTCTCGAACGGCAGGCAGTTGCCCGCCTTGATGTCGGCATTCGCGCCGCTCATCACCGTGTCCCCTACATTCAGCCCGACCGGCGCGAGGATGTACCTCTTTTCGCCGTCCGCATACTGCAGAAGCGCAATGTTCGCGCTGCGGTTCGGATCGTACTGGATGCTCTTGACTTTGGCAGGAATGTCGTCCTTGTTGCGACGGAAGTCGATGATACGGTATTTCCTGCGGTTGCCGCCGCCGATGTGACGGACAGTGATCTTGCCCTGGTTGTTGCGGCCGCCGCTCTTCCTCGTGTCTTCCACGAGCGAACGCTCCGGCTTTACCTCGGTGATCTCGTCGTACGCGTGCACCGTCATGAAACGGCGGGCAGCGGACGTCGGTTTATATCTCTTGATTGCCATTTTCTGTTCTCCTCCGATGCTATGTTACGACAGCGAGTTGAAATACTCGATGGGCTTGCTGTCCTCGGTGAGCTGTACGACGGCTTTCTTATAAGAGGAGGTCAGGCCTTCGTTCCTGCCCATTCTCTTCAGCTTTCCGCGCACGTTGGACGTGTTGACGCTGTCTACCTTCACGCCGAAAAGTTTTTCGACGGCGAACTTGATCTCCGTTTTATTCGCTCCTTTCGCCACCTTGAAGGTGTATTTCTTCGACGCGATGCCGTCGTATCCCTTTTCGGTGAGGATGGGCTTAATGATAATGTCTTCCGCTCTCATTATGCTCCGTAGACCTCCTGGATTTTTTCCACCGCGCCTTTGGTCAGCACGACTTTGCTGTTAGCAACTACTTCATAGGTGCTGATCTGTGCCACCGGAAGTGTGCTCAGTTTCTCTATATTGCGGCTCGCAAGAATGACGTTCACATCGTCGTTGTCCATCACGATCACTGTGCGTTTGTCAAGTTTGAGAGCCTCCAAAAATTTGGCCATCTCTTTGGTCTTGGGTGCGCTTACTTCCAGCTTCTCGATGACGATCAGCTCGCCGCCCGCCACCTTCTTCGAAAGAGCCGAGAACAACGCGCCGCGCTTTGCTTCCGCGTTCATTTTCTTGGAAAAATCTCTGCTCTTCGGCGCAAATACTACGCCGCCCTTCGTCCACTGCGGTGCGCGTATGGATCCCTGACGGGCACGCCCCGTTCCTTTCTGACGCCAAGGCTTTGCTCCGCCGCCTCGCACTTCCGTACGGGTCAGCGTGCTCTTCGTTCCCTGCCGCTCATTGGCCAGACGGGTCACAACCGCCTGATGAATTAACGGCTCGTTGTATTCTGCATTGAATATCTTGTCGGAAAGCTGCACTTCGCCGGCCACCGAACCATCCATTTTATACACTTGTCCCGTAGGCATTTCTCGTACTCTCCTTATTTGGCCTTGACGCTGTCGCTTACCGTGACAATGCTGCCCTTCGGGCCAGGAATCGCTCCCTTGATCAAAAGCGCATTCCTTGCTGCATCCACTTTCACGACTTCGAGGTTCTGCACGGTAACTCTTTCGTGACCGTACTGGCCGGGCATGTTCTTGTGCTTGAAGACGCGGCTGGGCGTGGAGTTCGCGCTCATGGAACCCACTTCCCTGTGTACGGGGCCTACGCCGTGCGTTTCTTTGAGGCGGCGCTGGTTCCAGCGTTTGATGACGCCCGAAAACCCGTGGCCCTTGCTGGTGCCGACGACGTCTACCTTGTCGCCCTCTTTGAACTGTTCGACGGTGACGTCTTTGCCCACTTCGTACGAGGACAAATCGGCGAGGCGGAATTCTTTGAGGACTTTCTGCGGCTTTACGCCCGCCTTTTTGAATTGGCCGAGGTCGGGTTTGCTGACCCGTTTTTCCGTCGTTTCGTCAAAGCCGAGTTTGAGAGCGGCGTAGCCGTCTTTTTCCACGGTTTTGATCTGCACGACCGGGCAGGGGCCCGCTTCCACTACCGTTACGGGAATCACTTTCCCTTCCGGAGTAAAGATCTGCGTCATTCCGACTTTGCGTCCGATGATTGCTTTATTCATAGATAAAGTTCACTCCTTAAAATAAATTTATTGAGAATACCTTGATTTTACAAAGTATTATCTTTACGTTGTTCACGGATTTTTACGGAAAGAGTCCGTAAAATTCAACTGTTTTTACAGTTTGATCTTAATGTCGACGCCGGCGGGCAGGTGCACGCTGTCCAAAAGTTTCGCGTTCGCGGTGTAGATGTCGATGATGCGCTTGTGCGTGCGGATTTCGAACTGTTCGCGGCTGTCTTTATATTTGTGCGGCGAGCGCAGAATGGTAACCACTTCTTTTTCGGTGGGCAGGGGGATGGGGCCGCTGATTTTGGCGCCCGACTTCTGCATCGTTTCGACGATGCGCTGCGCCGCGAGGTCTACGAGTTCATGATCGTAAGCGGCGAGTTTGATTCTCAGTTTCTGACTTGCCATAGTTTGTTGATTCCTCCGATTTTATACTAACTTTTCTGTCAACTGTGCCGTGTGTTTCGAAGTACCGCAGAAATAAAAAAACCATTCATTTTTAGTTGAATGGCTGTACTCCGGTTAGTCGCAGGAGTCGTGCTCCCACATTTGTCGGTATAAATTATCTTCGCAAAGGGCGCGATTGTGCTGTATTTATCCTCGCAACCCAAAGCGATTGAAGTAACTTTATACCTCAACCCTATTACACAGCTTATCTATAATACCATATCCGTAAAGCCGTGTCAAACAAAATCAACAACTTTTTCAAAAAAATTTGGAAATTTTATGCCTTTTTCGGCGATTTTTATATTCTTTTCAAAATACGCCGAAAGCCATGCTTCTACCGGTTCGGCGAGTTGTTTTTCAGCGACAAAAACGCAGCCGCCGGCAACCACCCTTTTCCTTAATATAACAAAAAGCGGAACGGCATTTGCCGTTCCGCTTTCGGTTTTTGATTTGCGGATTACTCCATGACCGCCGTAGCGCCGGCTTCCTTCATGCGGGCAACGATCTTTTCGGCCTCTTCTTTGTTGACGCCTTCTTTGATCATGCCGAGGCCCTCGACGAGCGCTTTCGCTTCGGCCAGGCCCAAAGACGTCAATTCGCGGACAGCCTTGATGACCTCGATCTTCTTGTCACCGATCTCTTTGAGTTTGACGTTGAACTCCGTCTTCTCCTCTTCTGCGGAAGCAGCAGCGCCGGCTGCGGGAGCAGCGGCGCTGACGCCGAACTCCTCTTCCAAAGCCTTCACGAGCTCGTTGAGCTCTACAACCGTCATGCCTTTGATCTCTTCAATGAACTTTGCGATATCT
>CALVMA010000134.1 GCA_944341655.1 uncultured Clostridia bacterium
TTATCCAGCACCTAGCCGTAATGCGCGTAAATATGCATCCGGCGGCAGTAAACGGATTGCTTTTTCTAGGTATAGGAGCAGACCATCTCCGCACAGAGCAGGCTTGCGACGACGGCGTCTTTATCGCGGCTGCCTTCCGTGCCGCGCAGATAGCCGCAGCTCTCCTCGAAGCCGCACAGGAAGGTATGCGACTTGTCTGCCTCATATTCCTTGATCTTCTCGCCGATAAATTTGAATCCGACGGGAACATCGACGATCTCCACGCCGAAGCCGTCGCAGATCGCTTTCGCCATGCCCGTCGTGACAAAGCTCTTGACGACGATGCCGTTCGCGGGGAGTTTCTGCTCCTCTTTCAGGCGCGTCAGAATGTAATCGAGCAGCAGAATGCCCACCTGATTGCCCGAAAGCGCCACAAATTCGCCCTTGTCGTCCTTGATCGCGACGCCGAGACGGTCGGAATCGGGATCGGTGCCGAACACGACGTCCGCTTCGATCTTTTGGGCAAGCTTTATGCCCATAGACAGCGTTTCCTTGAATTCGGGGTTTGGTACCTCGACGGTGGAAAATTCGGTGTCCTTTTTGACCTGTTCGGGCACGACCGTCACATTGATCTTCATCTTTTTGAGAATGGTCGTAACGGGAATGTAACCGCTGCCGTGCACGGGCGTATAGACGAGTTTGAGATCCTTCCCCACTTTCTTCACCGCTTCGGGCGAAAGGGTAAGTTTGGACAGCTTTTTATAGTAGCTCTTGTCCACGGAGGCGGGCACCTTGCGGATAAGTTTGTTTTCCGCGCCCTTCACCGCAAAATAATCGGTGATCTTCTCTATATGCCCCACCACGACCGCCGTCGCTTCGGGAGACATCTGCGCCCCGTCCTCGCCGTAAACTTTGTAACCGTTGTATTCCTTGGGGTTGTGGCTCGCGGTGATCATGATCCCCGCGACCGTTCCCAGCTTGCGCACGGAATACGAGAGCATGGGCACGGGATGCACGTCGCCGAAAAGATAGGCAACGATCCCGTTCGCGGCGAGCACTTCCGCCGCGGCACGCGCAAATTCGTCCGACTTGCGCCGCGTATCGTAAGAAATGACGACACCGCGCTTCATCGCCTGCGCGCCCAGCGATTTTACGTATTCGGCAAGCCCCTGCGTCGCACGGCGTACGGTATAAACGTTCATCATGTTGGTGCCGTAACCGATGATCCCGCGCATGCCCGCCGTCCCGAATTCCAGTTCGGCACCGAAACGGTACTCGATCGCCTTTTCATCGTTCGCAATCGCCGCCAGTTCTTCTTTTGCCTCCGCATTCAGCGCGGGATTGGTAACCCATGACTGATAAACCGATTTATAATCCATCACTTTCAGACCTCCGCATCATTTAAAACTTGTTTATATTCTCTTATCGCGGCTGACGCCGCGTAAAATTCTTCGTCAGACTTCGAAATCGTCGTAAAAATTTTCGCTCGTGCGCTCTTTGGGCTGCACGATCTTATCCTCGGCAAGAAAATATTTCCGCTGTCCGTATGTGTAATACCCGACAAACTGAATGCAGATCATCATCAGATAGGACATGGGTACGGTGATCATCAGCCCCGCCCCGAACGTGCATACAGCAAACAGTATGTTCAGGCAAAGGATCAGCAGACACGTGACAAGATAGGTGGAAAACAGCTTCCCGAACCGCTCTTTTTTAAAGGAAAAACTCTTTTTGAACGCTTCGCGCAGATGCACCCTGTCCGTCACCAATGCGGGTACCGCATCGTTGAACAGCGTCAGCTTCACCGCCTGCGCCGCCACGAACAGCGCCACCGACACCATCAAAGCAAACAGCGCCGCCAACAGCGCCGAAGCGATGACGCGCAGCATCACCAAAAACATTGCGTAACATACCGCCAGCACCGCCACGTCGTAGAGAAACGTCAAAGGTACGTACACCACGTGCCAAAGCGCCGCCTTGCCCATGTTGCTGATGAACGCCGAACAGAACGACGTCTTCGCATAGCTCGACATCTTATTGTTGATCAGACACCCGAACGCAAAGTTGCCCATGCCGCCCAGAAATTTGCCGACCAGCGCGATCACGACCACGATCACGCTGAAATAAACGAGATTGGGCGTCTTTTCCCCGATGTACGTCACAAATTCCGCCAGCGATTCTTTCAGACGCTCGTCAAACCCCTGCAGAAAAACCGTGTCGCCCGAAGTCAGCGCTTTGAAAAATTCCCCGATCAGCGCCACCAGGTCTTTGAACGGCTGCCCCGCCAAAAGCATGTTCACCGTGGGATACACCAGCGCCGCCGTCAAAGCAAACGTGATCAGCGCCACCACGATCCGATAGAGCAGAAATTTATAATTGAGCGTAAAATTGTCCACCAAAAGATGAAAGGCATTCTTGAACAGCATTCCCGCTCCTCCTCAATACTTTTTCCGAAGATCGGCGCGCTCTTCCCCCGCCAGACGGAAATACGCCGTAAACATCAGCGCGCTGTAATACAGGATCAGGATTATAAAAAGAAGTTCCATGATCACAAATACGGGGACCTGCACGTTCCCCGGCCCGAATACGCCCGCCACGAGCAGTTCCACCACCGCACCCGCCGCACAGGGCAGATATACCGCAAGAAACAACCCGCCGCGGCTGCCGCCGTACAGCTGATTGGAATAGGACAGCGCGTCCATAAAGCTGAACCCCGTGATCAGCAGGCTCGGAAGCCAGAGAAGCAGCACCGACATGATCCAGCAGATGATCGCAACCATGCCGAAATACGCCACGCACACCGCGACCGTACATGCCAGCCCGTCCAGCAAAAAGGTGATCATGAAAATAAATCCCGACGCGATCAGCGACCAAAGCTCATAAACCGCCAAAATGACAAGCCCCACGGCAAGCGTGGAGAGTATGTTCGTGTTGAACCTGCCCGCTACCCCTTTGTACGAACGCGAACCGATGCGCATGTGCTTTTCGATAAACCCGAACAGCATCGCAAGACACACCAAAAGCGTCACGAAACAGACCAGCGAAAACACACAGCGCTTCCCGTTCACAAAAGAAATAAAATCAAATATCTGCAAAAATTCGGGGTTTTCGCCGGAAAAAAGCGCGTCCGTAAGCGCATGAATGTTGTTCAGATCCAAAGACATCGCGTAAAAATACGATGGGATCAGCGCAAACAAAAATATAAACAGAAAATTTTTAAATACGTAACCAAACGCACTTCCTATGAATTTCACGATCTTCCCATGCGCCGCACCGCTTTATTTTTTATGCGGAACAGCCGAAAACCTTACACGGTTTCTTCTTCTATTATATAATAA
Organism: uncultured Clostridia bacterium; assembly: GCA_944341655.1. Classification (GTDB taxonomy): domain Bacteria; phylum Bacillota; class Clostridia; order Christensenellales; family Borkfalkiaceae; genus Borkfalkia. The sequence goes on from CALVMA010000134.1 coordinate 3,318, forward strand.
AAACCCTCTATTGTAAAGCCTTTATTTTTATTTTATGCTATTTTTTTGCCGTCCATGCACGCGAAAAGGGCGGCGGCAATGCGCTTTCGCACATCGCCGCCGCCCGCCGCCGTACGCCGTTTTCCGCTCCCCCGCCCCCGCTTTTCCGCCCGCGCCGCGGCCGACGGCGGAGGCCGCAAGGTCACTCCTGCATGAGGAGCAGCAACTGTAAAAGGTAATCGTAATACGTGCCCAGATAATCTTTCGCGATATAGTCTTTCTGGTAATCGAAAAGCGCCTGCGCCATGTCGTCGTACGCAAGATAATAGTTCTTGACCGTCACATACCTGTCGCGCGAGGAAAGGCTGTAATCCACCTCGTACGGCGCATCGTCGGGATCGATCCCTTCGCCCGGGATCCCGCCCGGAAAATTTTCCGCATACAGCGCTTGTAGGCTCTCGTCCAGCTCCTCCTGGATCTTCAATACAAGCGCGTCGTACTCCGTTTTCAACCTTTGCAGCGTCTGTTCGAGAATGCTCGACCTCCACGTGCGGTTTTCCGCCGCACGGTACCCCGCCTGACGGCAATCCTCCTCATAATTCGCTTTCGCCTTCTCGCTCTCTTCGTTCGCCTCGGAAATAAGTTTGTTCACCGCGATCTGAAATTCGGTTTCGGTCATTGCATTCCCTCCCCTTTCAAAAATACCGCCCGCACGGACCGCACTTCACAGTCCTCCGCAAGTATGCGGAACGAAAACTGCGTCCCCGCCAGGTTTATGCCGCGGCATACGCGGCTGCCGCCGGGAACACACACCGTTCGGCTCCCTTCATCGCTGCGCACGCTGAGGATCATCGCGCCGCTGCCCTGCACGTTTACCTCCCGCAGCAATGCGCGGCCGCCGTACGGCACCACCTCCGCGCTTTGCCAGACACGGTGCGGCACACGATCGGCAAACGTTCCCGCCTGCGTCACTTCGTACATCTTTCCGCCCATGGAGAAAAGCACCCGATTTTCCGCACGGCCCAGCCAGTCGCATTCCGCAGGGATCAGATACCCTCCGCCCGCGGCGGAATCGAATACCCCCAGCACGGGCGTCCCTTTGCTTTTCGCAGAAATATAATACTTTCCGTCCTGAGCCGCACCGAATACATTTTCCTGCTCGCCGCAAAAATATTCCGAAAAATCGGAAATTTTTCCCGCTCCGTAGGCGTGCAGGCCGTCTTCCGCCAAAAAGAACAGGGTGTCGCCGTCCGTCGCAACGCTTCCGCCCGCCACGCGCGCACAGGAAAAAACGTCCCGCAATTTGAAGTCGTCTTCGTCGCCGTACGCCTCCAGCTTCTGCAATCCGTATTCGCGCACCACATACAGATCGTTTTTGAAAAATTTCAGGCAAAGAACGTTTCCCATTTCGTCCGAAAGATCGATATATCCGCCCCGCCCCCTGCCTTCGTCCGCGGAATACGGCTCGCCCGGCGCACTGAAATACAGGCGCAAGCCGTCCTCTTCCGTATGCCAGAACCGCTCGTACGCGCACGCCCCGCAGGAAAACTTCATGCCGCGGTTCTCCAAACCTCCGCTGCCCAGAGCCAGACACATCGATCCGTCCGAAAGCAGCACTTTTTCCTCCCCGTAAAAAATGCGCGCATCCGCAGGCAGTTTCGAAAAGCTCTTGCTCGTCCCGTCAAACACGTCCGACGAAGAAATAAACATTTCTTTGCTCTTCGCGTACACCGCCGTGTTGCCGCTTGCCTTATACACGGCGCACGGCGTTTCGCCTTCCGGCATCTGCATCGGCACTTCCCGCGCGCCGATTCCGGGACGCAGAACGCCCCCCGCGCTGTCGAAAGCATAGGCGATCCCGCCTCCCTTGCCTTGCGAAACGTCGAGCGGAATGCTCATGCGCATCGTAGCCGCCGTCAGTTCCAGCGGCGCTTTTTTTGCAAATCTCATATCCAGCTCCTCATTTTCAGCCGCCCGCCGCGGCTGCGGCAGGCGCACGCGAGCGCGTCGCGGTACCGCTTATCCAAAAGCGACGCCGCCTCCGTCATGCCGTTCATCAGCGAAAACTCGCACGCCGTGCCCAGCGCCAGCACGCGCGCATCCCCCTTTGCGCTGAGCTCCGCTTCGTCCGTGCGCGCCTTGACGGAAGGACGGTACGAATAGGTGACCTCCGCCTCCCCCGCGCGCACACAGATCCCCTCTTCCGCCACGCGGAATGAAAGTTTCTGCCCGTCCGCCCCGCGCACCGATTCGATCTCCACGGGCGCCTTTTCGAATGCCGCATAGCCGATCTCCCCGTCCGAAATCAGCTTCTGCGTCCGACGCAGCGGAAGATAATCCAGCGCGATCTCGTTTTCCGTGAGATTGTAACAGCACAAAAGGCTCTCCGCCTCCCGTTCCGTTTCCAGCGACTCCCCCGTCTTTCCCGCAAGATAATCGGCAAGATCGCGCCGCCCGCAAAGCTCCGCCGCCATTATCATAATTTTATTGACTTTCATTTCCCCTCCTACGTTTGCTCTCCGCGCGGGCTCACCGCGCGGAAAAACGCGGCGCGCCGTCAGGCGCGCCGCGTCCGCTCAATTCCGCGCTCGGCGCGGGCGCCTTATTCTTCCGTAATGCCGCTCAGCATCGCCTGCCCGCAGGGACGGGTACAGATCAGGTCCGCATATTTCACGAGCGTCGCCGTATAGAGCGGCTTGCCCGCAACCTGCTTCAAAACCTTTCCGTCATCCCCTTCCAGCCATTTCCAGTCGCACAGCTGATGCAGACAGAAATCGTCCGTGTTCAACAGATACATCGTGCCGTCCGGACAGAAACGGTCCGCCACGACGGGGATCCCGTTGTACGTGATCGCCTTGTATCCGCCCGCAAGCACCTCCGGATCGGTCAGCGAACGCGATGCCGACAAAGCCTTCTGCAACGCGCGCTTCACGCCCCAGCTGCACACGATAAAGTTCACGCGGCTGTTTGCCGTCTCTTCCAGCTTGTCGATCGCCGTCTGAATGACCGTTTCGCTGATCGCGCCCACCGAAGATTTCATGTACGGGATCATCCACGTATGCGTCGATCTGTCCAGCCCGTACAAACTTCCGCTGTCCTTGAAGATGGCTCCCAAACCCGTCAGTTCCAGGTTGTAAGAACCCTGCACCACGGCAAAACAATCCTCTTCCACGCCCGTCAGCGCACCGCCGGACAGTGTGAATTTCTTGTTCGTGCGATCGACGGAAAGCACCCTGCGCCCCGTCACCGCGGACACGGCGCTGCCTTCCGCGTCATAGAAATCCACGACCATGCCTTCGATGATGTTCTTTACCGAATCGGCCGTCACGGTATTCCCCGAAACGGACGCCACCGTGCAAAGTTTGCCGCTCCCGTCGCCGAAAAGCATTCTGCCGAAATTAAAGGAAGACGACTTGATGAGCCCCTCCATTTCCGCGTTCAGAAGGTTGACGAACGCGCCCGCGCTGTTTTCGGAGGCGCGGACCGCTTTGTCGCTGATCTCGACCGTGCCGTACAGATTTTTGAGCGTCGTGACGAACTGCTCGTAATTGTTTCCTGCGGCCGCGGGAAGATCCCCTTCCTCCGTGCCCGCTCCCACGCCGCCGTTTACGCCGTACTGCGCCAGGCGGCGGACTTCCTTGCCCCAGACGTCTGCCGTGCTCTGTTTGATCTTCGCCAAGAGCGGGTTGACCGCCGTGTTGAGCTGTTCGGACACGACGCCCAAATAAAAAGATTTTAACGCATTGTCTGCGCTTGTCATCGTTACCATGCAATAACTCCTTTGAAAATGTCAATGTTTCCGCCGCATCCGCGGCGGCTGTGCCCTTTCCGCATGCGCCCGAACGGTCAGACGTCCTTACGGAAAAGTTCCTGCGCGAGCTTGCCCGCTTCTTCCAGCGAGCGCACCCGCGGCGCGGGAGCGCTCGCGTGCGAGCCGCCCTCCGCCATGATGTAGGGAGCCTGCCGCGCCGCGAGGTATCTCTCCACCGCCGCGCCGACCTGCTCTTCCATGTCCTGCGGCATCTGCCGCACTTCCCCCGCGGACGCGGGCGGCGATACGTTCTCGCCCTGCATCCGTCCCTCCAATTCGCGCAGACGCTGACTGCGGCGGGTAAACTCGGCTTCCAGCGAATTGTATGCGTTCAGAAGGGCATCCGCGCTCTTGAACTTGCCGAACGATGCCGCCGCGCCTTCCGTCTTCTGAGCCTCCGCTCCTTGCGCCGCCTCCGGCTCCTGCACTTTGTTTTCCTTCTCCATAACGTCCTCCCGATCTATATTTTTTATTTATCGGAAACGCCGCCCCCGTCGGGCGCACGTTTCCCCGCCGCGTCCGCTTTGCGCGCTTTTTGCGCCTCATGTTCGCGCAGGTGCGCCACGAACCGCGGTTTGCTTTCTTCGTTTTTGCGGAATTCGTCCGACAGCAAAAATCTCGTATGCTCCGCTATGTGCGCGCCGTCGTCGTCGTACTCGTCGGCGTGCACCTCTTCCGCCGTCAGGCGCAGATTTTCCTCCGCCGCCTTGTTGCGGTGCAGGGGCAAAAGCCCGCGCGCGCTGTCCAATCCGCCGAATCCCAGCGCGTCCAGCACCCGCTCGCGCGTTTCGTCCGAAACTTTTCCGTCTTCGCCCGCAAACAACCCCATGTTATACATCTCGTAAATGAGCGAACGCCGCTTGGACGGAGTATTCCCTTCCTCCGTTTCCGCCTCGAATACCACGTCGTCCGACGTGATGTCCGAAGAGGAGAAATAGTACAGCTCCACCCGTTTTCCTTCGCCCGTCATGCGCATCAGCCTGTGCGCGCCCGCATATTGCCGCATCAGCCGCAAAACGTGGCGCGCGACCCCCTTCATGGCGCGCTTGATGCTGTCCATCGTCACCGCAAGGCGGGTATCGTCCAGATCGATCAGCAGCTGCAGCCCCGTCGCGCTCGTGATGTGCGTGCGGTTCTGCGTGGTGGAAGAAAGCTCGCTGACTCCGCTGACCAGAATAAATTCGTCCAGCAGCTTTTCCTCTTCCTGCTCAAACCCGTCCGGCAACCCGTCCGCCCCCAGCATCTGCGGCATCGCCGCTCCCTGGCGGTACACCAGCACCTTCCCGGGCGGCAGCCCTTCCTCCGACAATTCGTCGGTATCCACGGACCCGTCCTCGACCGCAAGCACACCCATGGACATCCTGTTCAGAAATTCGTGCTTGCGGTTCTTGACGGCGTTGTACGCGCGCTGGACGGGGATCATGCGGTCGATGATGCTCCCGCCGAAAAACGCCCCCGAAAAGGTCAGCGCGCACTGCTTCACGAACGGATACGTCCGCGTGCCGTTGTCCCCGTTCTCGTACGGAAGATCGCCGCAATACACGAGACGGTTGCCCGCCGCCACGATCAGCCTGCCATTCGGATAAGCACTGCTGCACTTTTCGTAATACTCGATCACCAGCGCGCAGTTTTTGCGCACGCCGTGCAGCCATCCGCCCAGCCCGCCCGAAAAATTGGACGCCGCCGAACTCGCCACCAACGAAAATTCGTCCACGTTCTCGCCCTGCACGCGCACGCCGTACCGCTCCCAGATCTCGGAAACAGGCATCGCCTTTACGTGCATGATGCTGCCCTGCTCGGAAATTTTTTCGCAGGAAAGATCTTCGGGATAGATCTCGAACGGCGATACCGCCGCGATCCGCACGCTCCCTTCCGCATTGCGGCTGCCCGCGTCCCACAATATTTTATAGAACGCCGTCCCGCACGTTTCGCTCCACATCGTCGCGCGCGACACGAGATACGCAAACCCGCATTCCTCGAACACGGAACGCAATACGTTCGTGGAAATCTTGGCCGTCTGCAAGTCGCGCTCCTCGCCCGTCGCCGCACGCACCGTCATGGACGGCCGCACCTGCGCCAACTTTGCGCAGCGCGTGTCGATCGCCGGCGCAATGTGGTTGAATACGCGGCGCGCCGTCCACCAGTACCGCGGCTGCTCCTCTTCCAGTTCCCCCGCGGCATTCATCCCGCAATACTGGTTCCCCGAAAGAAAATTCATGTTCAGCTCCCAGCCGCGCTCCAAAAAACGCCTGTCTTCCTGACGCTCGCGGAATACGCGGTACAAAAACTCCACCGTCTCTTCCTCGAACTTTTTCTCGAAGGCACGCGCGCGGCTGCGCGTCGGATTCTCTCCGCCCAGCACCTGCGCCGTCCCCGTGCTCTTCGCACCCGATACGGGTGCGCCGTTCTTGTTTTGCTCCAATTCAAACCTCCTCCTGCCCGCGCAACTGCCGCAAAAGCCGCTGTTTCTCTTCCTCCAGCTTCTCGTCGCTCATCTCGCTGAGCGGCTCCTCTTCGTCAATAAGCAGCTTCGCCGCCTGTATGTCGGGCGGAACGCTCTTTTTTGTCACTTTCCGTTTCAGAAGCACCGCTTCCCCTTCGGTAAATCCGTATTCCTCCACCACCTCGTCCGTTTCGTAGCCGACCGCACGACGGACAAGCGCCTGTCTCAACGCATCTTCACTCACAAGCCCCTCCTCGTATTCTCTCATCCACGCCGCCGCAACCCGCGCATCAGCCGCGCTTTGTCCCGCTGTACCGCGGTCGGCGGCTTTTCCGGCGCCGCGTTGTGCGGCTTGGTCATCAGATAATAACGCAGCTCGTCCAGAGAATGATCGTCCCGCTTTTTCGGCACGTCGCCGCTCCCCCAAAAATAACCTTTCAGTTCGCGGATCAGGTTGACGCACCCCTCGAATATGTACAGCCTCGGCACACCGTTCTCACCTTTCAGGTACCCCTTCACCCGCGCGATCCCCGCAAAAAGATCCTTGTTCACGTTGGCATTCACGTTGATACCCTGCTCGTAAAAAAGCTCGCTCACGCTCTTGGAGCTCGCCAGCGTGCGCTGGTTCGCCGCCGAATCGATGAGCGCCCGAAGCCTGCCCATTCCGTCCGTGTGCCAGCCCAGCCGCGCGCTGATCTCCTTGATCCTCTGCGCGTGATGCCCGATGTCCCGCTTCGCTTCGTAATGCTCCGCCACGACGTAGACGTTCCCGTCGTAATCCACGCAGTACCAGTGCGCCGACAGCGGATTGTTGAGCCCCGGGTCGATCGAAATGGTGTCCTGCCATTCGAACGAGATCTCGAACGGCGGGATAACGTGCACACGTTCGTCAAATTCGGGGTACACAAGCCCCTCGTTCACGCAAAACCTGCCGTATCGCCTGCTCTGCAATTCTTTCTCGTCCATCGACGCGGTCAGAAGCTCGATCTCGCTCTTTTTTAAAAACGGATTGTCCTCCCATTCCATGAACTCGTACCACACTTCGGGATTGTTCCCCTTGTTCATGTAGATCTCGTCAAACAGAAAGGTCAGCCCCTTGAGCGGCGTCATCGTGCCGAAAATATCGCCCGCCCGATCGAGAACGCGCATGCGGCATTCCTCATATACATCCTGCGGCGGCTCCTCGTCAAACCAGACAAAATCCAGCGACGCTCCCTGAAATTTTTCCCTGCCCTGGTCACAGCTTTTAAACCCGATCACCGAAACCCCGCCGAATACGTTCCGGATACGGATCTGATCGACTACGCCCGAGGGCGAGCCCTTTTTCCCCGAAAGCATCACGATCTCCTCGATCCAGTCTTTCGGCAGATAATGCAGGATCTTCTTCTGCGCCACGTCGCGCTGTACCTGCTGGGAGAGCGAAACCACCCATCCGAATACGTCGCGGCGGTTTTTTCGGTACGGATGAATGCCGCGCGCCATCCAGATACACTCCACGGCGCCGCACTCCGTCTTGCCGCTGCGGTTGCCGCCGAATACCCAGCGGTTGCGCTTCTTGCATTTGTGAAAAGCGATCTGCTTTTTGTGCTTTTTCTTGCCCGCATTGTACTGCGCCAACGGATTCTCCCTCCGCCGCGCCTGCTCCCGCTCGATCGCAAGGATCCTGCGTAGCGTCTGCTTTTCCTCCTTATCCAAACCGCCCAACCCTCCTTCTCTCGCCGCGCAACTCGATTATACATGCGCTTTTCCGCTTTTCCCAATGTCCCCGACAAGTTTTTCACGCGCAAGGAAAGCATTCCTCCCGCGGATACGCGCCCCTTTCGCCAAAAAACGCCGAAAAACTTCCTTTTTTTCGCAAAAACGCGGCCTCCCCCGCGATATAATGGTATTTGCCCGAAAAAAAGGAGGTGCACCATGAAACTCATTTTATCGGCTTTGGCTCTCGCCGTTACGTTGGCTTGCCTGCCTCATTACAGGGCGGCCGCAGACGAAACCGCCCTGTACGCGAGGGTAACTTCGCCCGACGTTTATCTGTACGAAGAGGCGGACGAGAATTCCGGCCTTTTTATCCTGCCCGAAACGTATTTCGTGAAAATTTTGTCCGAAAACGGCGATTACTACGCCGCGGAATACCTTTGCGATACCCCAAACCGCACCCCCGTGCGCGGCTATTGCAGAAAAACGGACGTCGAATGCGTCGATTACATACCCGAAACCCCCTTCCTCGTCTATGAAACGCAGATCACTTTCCGTTCCTCGTCCGACGACCTGCCCGAAGGGTTTATCCGCGATTATACCGTGGACGCGGCATTCTACGGCACTTTTTCCTACGGTTCGTCCGTCTGCTGCTATGTGGAAATGGAAGGCCGCTTCGGCTACGTGCCCGCTTCCGCCTGCTCGCCGATCGCCTATCCCCCCAACACCGAACACACCGACACCGCGTCGGACGGCCAGCCTTCCGATCCCTCCTCCGCCGCCCAGCCCGACCCCGTCAACATCGTGCTCATCTGCGCGCTCGCGGTCGCCGCTCTCGGCGCCGTCTGGTTTTTGTTCCGCCCCGCAAAAAAACAGGCGCACCCCCTCGACGAGGACGCCGAAGACTTCTTCTGCTGATCCCCCCCCGCCACGCTTTGCCCGATCCCGTGCGTTTGCGCAAGGCAATGCCTTTTTCGGCGCCCGCACCGCCGTCGGGCACGGCTCCCTTTTGTCGGACACGCCCCCTTTGTCGGACACCGCTCCGGACCGCAAACCACAAGCCTAAAAACCGATCGGCACTGTTTGCCGCAGGCGCGCTCCGCGCACCTGCGGCCATATTTTGTCTTTTCAAATCCGCGCCGAACGCGGCCGCGCTATGCGCGCCGCGTCGCTCACATGCAAATCGCTCTTCAGCCGCTTGTCCACCAGCGAAAGCTCCCCCGCGCGGCGTACCCGTTCCAATAATCCCGCCATGTAAGGCACTCCCTGATAGGTGCGCTCAAACCAGCTTTCATCCATGCCGTGCACCAAAAATAAATTGTTCAGCTTTTCCCCCAAACGACGCTGGCGCCGATAATACGTCCTTTCGCAATAATCGCAGCACAGATCCGAATACTCCCCCTCCAACACCTTTTTCCTCCGAAAATATTTGTATTCCAGAAGATACATCTCCTCTCGGCTCAAATGCGCCAGGATCTCCTCCATCTGCCCTTTCAGCACCGTAAAACAATCCCGTATGTACAGATAATCCAGTATCTTTTGCACGCAGCTCTCCGCCGTCTCCTTCCCGTTGAACGAGGAAATCGCCTTCGCCTGCGCGTATTGTCCTATGTTTTCCGTCAGCTTTCCCAGCTTCGGCCAGACAAGCAGCAAAACTTTTTGATAGTCCTTCACCTCTTGCCCCTCCTTTTCTATCATTTCCCGTCTCTTTTTCTTTTGGAAATTTTTTCCTCTTCTCTTCCGTAAAAAAATATACCGCTTTTCGCAAAACGTCCCGCTCCCCATGCCGCGAGGCCCTCTGCTTTCACGCATTTTCATTATCCCACACTTTTTTCCGCTTTCCTACTGTAGCCGACATAAAATACAAACATATGTTCGTATTTTTTTCTCCATAATATCATATAAAACAAGCATACGAATGCCTGTTTTTGAAAAAATAATCATTTTTTAACAAGAAAGTTACCGACAAAAAAGGATAAATTCTATCGACAAACGCGCGCGCGTGTGTTATAATAGGGAAAAAGCCGAAGACGCAGTGCGGGATCGCGGAAGAAGAACCGACTTTGCCCGCCTCACGTTTTGCGGCGCTCGAAAGGCGCGCAGGTATGTGCGCAAAAGAAAAGAAGCCTTATGGCCTGGGGAAACGCATGAAAAGAAAACTGACAGCCATTTTAATATTGCTCGGGATAATGATCTGCACGGCGGGTACGGCGGTGTGGGCGGAATCTGCCGCGGCGCAGAGCGAGAACGAAATCACGGCGGAGCTTGTTTTGCCGACGAGTTACGAACAGTACCTCGAACTCAAAAGCCCGACGGATTTTGCCGTTTCCGAAAAATATATTGCCGTTGCGGACAAGACGTCGGCCTCCGAAGCGGTGATCTATATTTACGACAAGGCGGAAAAATCTTATAAAACCTGCCGCATCCAGACGACGGACAAAATTTCGTCTTTGAATTTTTACAGCTGTTCGTCGGGGGAATATCTTTTCTACATTCTGCCGCCGAACGCGCTGTATTCCATAAAGCTCGATGCGGATACCCTTTCACCCGAAAAAAACGAACAGATCACGCCGTCCGTTCTTTTGATCCACGACAATCGCGACATCTATTATTCGACGCAGACGGGATCGAGCAGCATGCTGTTCTACTCCTCTTTCGACGGCGACTTGAACATCCTGCCCGGAACGCAGATCGGCGATACCTCTCTCGAAACGGAAAAACCCGCCTTTTCGGAATACGACGGGCAGGTTTACGTTTCCGCAAACAAAAACATTTATCCCTGCGATTCCGACAACTACTATACCGAAACACCCATCGTCACGCAGGATTCGATCTACAACTTTGCGATCTTCGGAAAAAGCAGTTCGCAGATCATGTACAGCAACGCAGGCAACAGGCTCTACTACGGCGACGGCGAAAACCCGATCGCGGATAACTGTTCGATCATCAAATACTTTGACGGGAAACTTTTTGTGCTGTACGGCGACGGCATTTCCCAATTCGATACCGCCTCGGGAACCTTTACCGCCTATCGCATCGACAAATATTCGGACAACCAAAACCGCATCGGCAAGGACGCGTCGGATATTTCGCTCCGGGGCAAACATCTTGCGATCGCCGACAAAGAAAACCGCCGCGTCGTCCTCTACGATACCACCGACATGGCAGGCGGCATCCGCACGGTCGACGATTTGAATTTCCTCCCTCAAATTCTTTGCGCGGGCAAAAACTCTTTCGCCGTTTCCGACTCTTTCCAGGTACGCCTCTACGATTACGAAGGAACTCTCTTAAAAACGGTGCCCAGCGATTCGTTCAGCTCCACCGTTCGGGGCATCGCGTATTCTTACGGCACCTATTACATCGTGGCGGAAGGCAACATGAACGCCTGCAAACTCACGGAAGACGGAGAGTTCGTCAGCGGCAAGAATTCCGACGCGGGGACTTCCGTCACCGCCGACATTTTCGGCAATATCTATATCCTCAACGGAAACAGGGTCTACCGTTACACATCCGAAAACTTCGGCAAGCAGCAGTCGGGAGAATTTTTGATCGACTTCTCCGCCGCACCGGATAAGATCCTCGCCGATTATGCGGGAAATATTTACGCTCTGACTTCCGATGCGATCTTCCGCTTTAAAACCGACAAATCGCCCGCGGAAGAAGTGAACATCTCAGAACAGCTCAACGCCCTTGTCTTTAACCAAAGCGCTTCCTCCGCCGTGTCTTTCGCTCTCGGCTTCGAAAGCGACGAAATCTACATTCTCTCGGACGGGTTTATCGCAAAGACGGACAGCCTGAACGTCGCATCTTTGGGTGATCTTTCCGCCGCCCAAACGTACGAAAGCATTTTCGATACCCTGCCCTCCGCCGATTTTGCGCAGGATCGGCTGGTCACGGCACAGGCCGGATGCGTCAGCATCCGCCTGGATTATTCTGCGATGCAGGCACGCCCCGCATCCCTGCCGTGCGGAGAATTTTCTCTCGTCACCTCCGAAAGGACGGGGATCGTGCTCGCCCGGACGGAACACGGCGTCATCGCTCTGTTCTACGAACATTCCGAGGACGGCATACAAACTTCGCGCAACTACGAGATCTGCCTCCTTCCGACAGGAAGCAATTTCGAGTTGCTCGGCGATCGGTATTATACGGATTATACGGAAAAGAGCTATTCGGCTTCCGTATCCAACGAGATCGGACTGTATAAATACCCTGCCATGCACGTCGGTTCGGACGGGGCTTTCCGGGGACTGGGAGAATTGCAGCGCCTGGAACGCGGCACGACGGTGGACGTCATCGGCGAACTCGCGCCGGATGCGGGCATCCTCGACGCAGGGACGTACGCGTTCGTCAGGATCTCACAGGAAAACGGCAAAACGTACGGATTTATTCCCCTGCGATACCTCGTGGAACGGGGAGAAAGCGCCGCACGGGACGGCTCTTTCGTATATCGCAACCTCGCCGAAGACGCCGTCGTAACCCTCAAAAACGGGGAGAATTCCGTCACGCTCGAAAATCGGGAGAGAGTCCGCGCTTACGGCGAGGCTGACGCAAACAATCAGATCTTTGTCATCTATACCATCTATACGGATGATAAGGAAAATTCCTTCTACGGCAGGATCGACGCATCGCTCCTGGAGCAAGAAAACAATTCCATCATCGCCGTTCTCGTGATCGTACCGCTCGTCACGGCGGTCGTGCTCTTCTCCGTCTGCTACCTTATCTTG
>CALVMA010000135.1 GCA_944341655.1 uncultured Clostridia bacterium
CTCACTCAGTGAGTGGTTGTCTTTGACAAAACAAAAAAGGCGGCGGCCTGCAATTTTTGCAGGCCGCCGCCTTTTTTATTCCGACACAAAACGCCGCCGTCGGCAATCACGATTGCCGACGGCGGCGTACCTATTAATTGGCATCAGATCATGCTTTCAGAACCTCTTACCGCGAAAGCATGCCTTTCTTTTTCCGTTCCACGCGCACGAAAAGGGTGCTGAGCGCCGCGCCCGCCGCAAAGAGCAGGACGCCTATGCAAAGGTCGAGCGCAAACGGCGCCCCGTCCGCCCAGGCGGTGTACACGGCGTACACCTCGGGATTGAAAAACATGGTCAGGATCGACCCGAGGGAAAGCCCGCAAATGCAGAAAAACGCGCGTTTTCTGTGTTTTTCGAACAGCTTTGTCATGCCTTTGGACACGAGGACAAGCCCCAGCAAAAACCCGATCCCCAGGCAGAAATAGACGGCAAACACGGCGGGGTTTTCGCTCCAGTATCCCGCGCTGACCGAGTCCATGAGCGGCTTGAAATATCCCGCCATCATGAGGACGGCCGTCGCGGAGAGCCCGGGCACGATCTGCGTGACCGCCACGACGAACCCCAGCGCGAAGAACAGGATATAATGGTACCACGCCAACCCTTCGAGGGCGCGCGCGCCCTCCTGCCCGAAGGTGGAAAAGAGGGAAGCGGCGAGCGGAACGAGCAGTCCGACGCAAAACAGGAAGACGTCCGGAAAAGATTTTTTTCCGCCGCGCACCTCGTCGAGAACGGCGGGATAGGCGCCGAGCATGAGGCCCGCAAAGAGGGCGATGACCGTAAACGGGCTGACGTCCAACAGCCAGCGCACCGCAAAAAAGCCGAGGACGAAGCCGATGACGGCGCCCGCGCCGATGGGCAGCAAAAACCGCAGGCACGCCGTAAATTTTTTCAGGATATTCCCGATCGCGTACAGCAGTTTTTCGTACAGACGGAACAAAATGGCGACCGTGGAGCCGCTCACGCCGGGCACGATGATCGCAAGCCCGATAAAAAACCCCAAAACGCCGCCTTTGGCGGCTTCCCGCTTGTTCCGGTAACGGAGCTGCGGCTCTTTGTCTGCGACGGAGAGCACCTCCGCGCGTCCCTCCCGCTCCTGCTTCGGCGGCTGTGCGCAGCCCTCCCGCGCAAAGTCCGCCCCCGTTTTGCCGTCTTTTTCCTGCGTGCAAAGCTCCTGCGCGCCTTTCGGCGGGGGAGCGTCTGTCTGCGGGTTTTCACCCGCTCTTTGCGTCTTGTCTTTGTCGTCCATGTCTTCTCCGTATCATTCTTGGGCGGCAAACGCCTGGATCTTGCGCGCGAGATCTTCCGCCGTCAGGCGGCAGTCGCGCGCCTGTTCCTCCGCCGTCGCGTGCGGAACAAACTTGTTTTCCGCACCCATGATCTTCAAGCGGACGGGCTGCGCGCAGGACGCGTAATATTCCGCCACCGCCGCGCCGAATCCGCCGCACAGATATCCTTCCTCAAACGTCAGTATCTTTTTGCCCGCGATCTCCCGCAGGACGCGCTCGTCCAGCGGTTTGACCGTGCGGCAGTTTATCACTTTGCAATCGACGCCGCTCTTCTTTTTCGCTTCCAGCGCCCGCGAAACGGCGCGCGCGCCGCTCGCCAAAACTACCACGCCGTCGCCGTCCGACAGCGTTTCCCACAAATAATAGTCCCCGATCTTCTGCCGCGACCCGAGATTGGGCGCGTATCCGTTCGGATACCGTATCGCACAGGGCGTGCCCTTGCTCCGCGCATAATCGAACACGTCGGCAAGCTCCGCACAGTCTTTGGGCGCAAACAAGCTAAGATTGGGCACCGCCCGCAAAGCCGACAGCTCCAAAAGCCCCTGATGCGTCTTTCCGTCCGCACCCACGAATCCCGCACGGTCGATACAGAAGATCACGGGCAGGTTTTGCAGGCATACGTCGTGCACGATCTGGTCGTACGCCCTCTGCAAAAAAGTGGAATAAATGCACACGACGGGCACAAGCCCGCCCTTTGCCATGCCCGCCGCCATCGTCACGGCGCTCTCTTCGCAAATGCCCGCGTCGAACAGCCTCTGCGGAAACTTTTCGGCAAACTCCGCAAGGCCGACGCCGTCCGTCATCGCCGCCGTCACCGCCACCAGCGCAGGATCGCTTGCCGCCCGCTCGCACATCAGCCTGCCCAGCGCCACCGAAAAGGAGTTTTCTCCGTCCGCAAAATTGCGCCGCACACCGTGAAACCTCGCGGGTTCCGCCTCCGCCGCTTCGTACCCCCTGCCCTTGATCGTCACCGCATGCAGGATCACAGGCTCGTGCAGCTTGCGTATGTCCGTCAGCACCTCGATCAGCTCGTGCAGATCATGCCCGTTCACGGGGCCGATGTATTTGAATCCGCACCGCTCAAAGAAATCGTTCTTGTTGAACCAGCCCTTGAGCGTGTACTTGATCCTGCGCAGCTTCCTTCCGAACGCCCCCGTCTCTTTGAACGTGCGGCTCAGAAATGAATTGAAAGTACGGTACCTGCGCTTTGCCGTCATTTTGGATATCGATCGGTACAGCGCCGAATGATTCTTGTCGATCGACATTCCGTTGTCGTTCAGCACCACCACAAAATCTTCCGGCTTCTTCTCGGACGAAAAAACCGCTTCCAGCGCCGTCCCGTTCCCCAGCGACGCGTCCCCTATAAACGATACGACTTTGTACTGCTCCCCCCGCAGATCCCGCGCGGCACACATTCCCAGCCCCGCCGCGACCGACGTGCCGCTGTGCCCCGCCGCAAACGCGTCGTATTCGCTCTCTTCCGGATCGGGAAACCCGCTCGTCCCCCCGCGCTGCCTAAGATCGCTCAGATCCCGCCCCGTGAGCAGCTTGTGCGCATAACTTTGATGCCCTACGTCGAAAATCAGCTTGTCTTTCGGAAAATCAAATACCGCGTACAGCGCCAACGTCAGCTCCACCGTCCCCAGATTGGACGAAAGATGCCCGCCGTGTTCGCGCACCGTCTCCAAAAGCCGATCCCGCAGCTCCTGCGCATACCTTTCCGCATCTTTCGCTTTGCATCCCCTGATCTCATCTGCCAACATTGCCGCACCACCTCGTTCTCTATCATACTCTCAAAGTTCTGATTTCATACTCTTTTTCCTTTTTATTTTAAAACATTGCCGCCTCTTTGTCAAGGAATTGCCGCGCTCCGCCGCGCAAATGCGGCGGAGCGCGCCTTTGCGGAAGCATCGGCCGCGGAGCCGCAAATGCGGCGGGCAAACAGGTTTTTCGGTCGCATTTTTTCACGGCGCTTGCAATCGGGCGGATATTCTGTTATACTGTTTCGGGAAAGAAGGCAATACGGAAAAAAAGAAGGGACACAACGATGCCATACAAAGTTTATTTAAAGCGCGGCGAAGAGAAGCGGATCGTGGCGGGGCACAGCTGGGTGTATGCGAACGAAGTCGCGAAGATCGAAGGGAAGGACAAGAACGGCTCTTTGGCGGAAGTATATTCGTTTGACGGGCGGTTTATCGGGAAGGGGTACATCAATCATCTGTCGAAGATCCTGGTGCGGATCTTTTTGCGCGGCGAGGAAGAAGACGGGGAAGAATTTTACAAAAAGAAGATCGGCGAAGCGGCGCAGCTGCGGGAGAAGCTGTTCGGGAAGGACAGCGATTGTTACCGCATCGTATTTGCGGAAGCGGACGGGCTGCCTGCGCTGATCGCCGACCGATACGGGGAGTATATCGTTTTGGAGCTTCTGTCTTTGGGGACGGACCTGCGCAAAAAAGAAATCGTGAACGCGTTTGTGTCGCTGTTTTCGCCCAAGGGGATTTATCTGCGGGGCGATGCGCCCGTACGTCTGAAAGAGGGGCTGACGCAGGAGAACGGAGTTTTATACGGCGACGTGCCCGACAAGATCTTCGTGACCGAAAACGGGCTGAAGATGAGCGTGGACGTAAAAAACGGGCAAAAGACGGGTTATTTTCTCGATCAGAAGGAGAACCGTTACGCGGTGCGGCGCTATTGCCGAAACGCGCGCGTGCTCGACTGTTTTTGCAACAGCGGAGGATTTTCGCTGAACGCGGCGACGCAGGCAAAGGAAGTGACGGCGCTGGACATTTCGGCGTTTGCGCTGCAAAACGTGGAAGAAAACGCGGCTCTGAACGGATTTTCCAACATCCGCACCGTCTGTGCGGATGCGTTCGCGCAGCTGCGCGCTTTCCGCGCCGAAGGGCGGAAGTTCGACACGGTCATATTGGATCCCCCCGCCTTCTGCAAGAGCGCCGCCGAAGTCAAGGACGCTTACCGCGGCTACAAAGATGTCAACATTTCCGCAATGAAACTTGTGGAAAAGGGAGGTTTTCTCGTGACCTGTTCCTGTTCGCATTACATGACCGCGCCCCTGTTCGAAAAGATGCTGCGCGAGAGCGCGCGCGAGGCGGGCAAACAGGCAAAGATCCTCGAAGTGCGCGTGCAGGCGCCCGATCATCCCGCCTTGCTCGCCGCCGAGGAAACTTCCTACCTCAAAGCGTTTTTCCTGCAAATTCTCTGATTTTGCTTTGATTTTGCTCTGATTTTGCTCTGATTGATTCGGCATTGTCCGCGGCAAAAAGCCGCGCCGAAAAAGCGAAAACGTTGGCTTTTTCAAAAATTTTTGAAACCGTGCAGGTTTCGGAAGATATCGGGAGGGAGGGGAATTTATGATCTGTCTTATAAACGAACGCTTTTGCGTACAGATCGCCGAGCGCGGCGCAGAGATCGTGAGCGTGAAAAACGCCGCGGGGAGAGAATACATATGGCAGGCGGATCCCGCGTTTTGGGCAAAGCACTGTCCCGTGCTTTTTCCCGTGTGCGGGCGGCTGGCGGGTTTTCAGTTCACCGTAAAGGGAAAAACCTACAAGACGGGAAACCACGGGTTTGCCCAGCGGAAGATGTTTTCCGCAACGCAGACGGACGCAACGCGCGCCGAGTTTGTGCTCTGCGAGGACGAAGAAACGCTCGCCGAGTACCCCTATCCTTTCCGTTTGCGCATTCTCTACCGCCTGGACGGGGACACGCTGAACATAGACACGTCGGTGGAAAACCCCGCAGCCGAGCCGCTGTGCTGCAATTTCGGCTCGCATGAGGCGTACGCCTGCGACGGGGATTTTACCGATTGGTCCGTCCGCTTCGAAAAGCCGGAAGACCTCGTGCTCGCCGAACAGGTCGGAGGCTACCTCAGCGGGAAAAAGATCCCGTACGCGCAAAACGTGCAAGAACTTGCCCTGACGCACGCCATGTTCGAAAACGATTCCCTGCTTTTCGATGCGATCCGCTCCCGCAAAGTCACCCTTTGCCAACGCGGCGCTGCCGTCGCCGAGGTGCGCTTCGATCCTTTCGAGCACCTCCTGCTCTGGACAAAACCCGGCGCGCCCTACCTCTGCATCGAGCCGTGGAACGGCTTGCCCGACCCCGTACGGCCTTACGGCGACCTCTGCAACAAACCGGGCATTCTGCGCATCGGCGGCGGAGAAAAGACGGAGATGTCCCATTCCATTCGCTTTTTCGACTGAATTTTGCCGTCTGAGCGCCTTTGCCCTTTAAAAATTTGCTTGCATCGCCGTCCTTCCCGCGGGAAGGACGGCTTTTTGCGCGGCAAATACGCCCCGTTTTCAAAAACCCTTCCAAAACGATCGATCGGCGGGCGATACACCGTCGGCGGGCGGCAATACCGACGGCAGGCGGCAATACCGACGGCAAAAGACCGAGCGGCGCGCAAAAATGCGCGCCGCTCGGTCCGGAAAGGGACTTGAAGCGAAACGGAGCCGTCCGCAAATTTTTTGCGGACGGCTCCGTCCTTTGGAGATTACAAAAGTGTATGCACCGTATGTATTGCGAACGTAAAAAGGCTATTTTTTGTCTTTTTCCTCTTTTTTGTGCGCATGGCAGGAGCAGCCGCAGGACGAGCAATCGCAGCCGCAGCCGCTTTTGCCGTGTTTTTTGCACCAGATCTTATAGCCGACGGCAAACGCGACCAACGCGACCGCCGCAACGGCGACGATGACGCTCACGACCGTGCCGGTCACCGAAAGCAGATACATGATTTCCTCCTTTTCGTACCGAAAGACGGGTACTTACTCTTAGTTTATTCTCTTGCGCAGGAATTCTTTCCTGTTTTTTGTGCGCGGCAGGGCCTGCGGTTGCGGAGCACGCACCAGGCGACAAAGATCGCCAGGATCGCGGCCGCGACGAATACCGTCCACCACCAGGACAAAACGAGGTAGACTGCCGACGCCGTGACGAAGGAAGTCAGCATCCAGAACGCGAGGGTGTAGCGGAATTTGCCTTTGGGCGTTTCCGCGCGCACGGTCGCGGCGGCGGCGAAGCAGGGAATGGTGAGCATGTTGAACACGGTGAAGGCGATGAGCGCCTGCCAGGTGATCCCCGTGCCCTGCATGAGCGCGACGACGGCGCCGATGCCGTTTTCGCCGTCGTCCCAGCCGGGCAGAACGGCGCCGATGGCGGGAACGAGCACATAGAACGTCGCGATGACGTTTTCTTTGGCGATCAGGCCCGTGACTGCCGCCACCACGAACACCCAGCCGTATTCGCCCAGTTGCAGGCCGAATCCCATCGGGGTGCAGATCCACTGCACGAACGAGCCGATGTCGTAGAGAATGGATTGGCTGATGTCGGTCATTTTCCAGCTCCAGTCGAACGAGGACAAAAACCAGATGACGATGGCGCTTGCCACGATGATGGTGAAGGCTTTTTTGATGTAATGTTTGAGTTTATCCCAAAGGTGCACCATCAGGGAGCGGAATTGCGGCAAATGATAGGAAGGCAGCTCCATGATGAAGGGAGCGACTTCGCCGCGCATGGACGTCTGGCGCATGATCGCCACGGACACGACGGCCATCGCCATGCCGAAGACATACAGGGCAAAGACGAGAAGGTCGGCATTGACGCCCGTATAGACGGAAGCGATCGCGCCGCAGACGGCGGCGAGAATGGGCGCCTTGGCGCCGCATGTAAAGAAGGGAATGACGCGGTTGGTCATGATGCGTTCTTTTTCGTCGGCGAGCGTGCGGGTGTTGATGGCGGCGGGAACGGAACAGCCGAACCCCATGATCATGGGAATGAACGCCCTGCCCGAAAGCCCGAAGCGGCGGAATGCGCGGTCAAGAATGAAGGCGACGCGCGCCATGTATCCCGAATCTTCGAGAACGGAGATGAGCAAAAACAGGAACAGGATCTGCGGCACGAAACTCAGAACGCCCGAAAGCCCCGCCCAGATGCCGTCGTTGACCAGTCCCTGCGCCCAGGCGTACGCCCCTGCGCTTTCCAGCCCCGCGGCGATGGCTCCGCCCGCCTGATCGCAGGCAAAGCCCATGAGATTGAACAATATGGCGCCGGGCGTGGAGATCCCCGCCGTACTGTAAAAGACCGCCACAAACGCATTCAGCGTATCGTTTCCCGTCAGGACGGCGTATCCCGAGTCCTCCACGTCCTTTGCAAAGCCGAAAATGGCGTTCAGATACAGAAAATCTTCGCCGAAAGTCAGGTGAAAGAGGGAAAACAAGATGAGCAGAAAGAGCGGGATCCCCCAGATGCGGTGGGTGAGCACGCGGTCGGCCCTGTCCGATCTGTCTTGCTTTTTCGCGCGCGGCGAACGCACCAGCGCCGAAGAAAAATGCGCCGTTATGTAACGGTAGCGCGCATCCGCCACCAACGCCTCGTAATCGGAACCGACGTCCGCGCAACGCTCCTTGAACGCCTGCACCGTCTTCAGCTCCTCCGGGTGCGCTTTGACTTCCAGTTCGTCCCCCTCCGTCAGCTTGACCGCGTGAAAGAGCGGGTTTTCCACCTTCTTCCCCTCCAGAGCGATCTTGACGTCGCCGATCAGATGCGCGAGTTTGGTTTCTTCCAGAACCGTCTTTCCTTCCCGCTTTTGCTGCGCCGCACGATAGGCGCGCTCCATCAACTCGCGGATCCCCTCCTCTTTGAGCGCCGAGATCTCCGCCACGGGCACGCCCGTCCTCTCTTCCAGCTTTTTCGCGTCCAGCTTATCCCCGCGCTTTTTGACCGCGTCCATCATGTTCAGCGCGATCACCACGGGCACGTCGATCTCCAAAATCTGCGTCGTCAGATATAAATTCCGCTCCAAATTGGTCGCGTCCACGATGTTTATGACGCAGTCGGGCTTTTCTTCCAACAGAAAATTCCGCGAGATCACTTCCTCGGGCGTGTACGGCGAAAGCGAATAGATCCCCGGCAGATCTACGATCGATACCGGCACGTTCAGCTTCTTATAAACGCCCTCCCTCTTGTCGACCGTCACGCCCGGCCAGTTTCCCACGTGCGCCGTGCTCCCCGTCAACGCGTTGAACAGCGTCGTCTTGCCGCTGTTCGGATTGCCTGCCAATGCAAATTTTAACATTCTTCTTCCTCCGCGGGATCCCCCGCCTCTTTCTTTATTTTTTGATCAGCATGACCACGCACGCCGCTTCGCTCTTGCGCAGCGTCAGCTCGTAGCCGCGCACCGTCACCTCGATCGGATCGCCCAGCGGCGCCAGCTTGCGCAATAGTATCTTTGCCCCCGGCGTCACTCCCATGTCGAATATCCGACGCCGTATCTGCCCTTCTCCTTCGATCCGCAACACTTCGCCGCTCTCTCCGGCTTTCAGTTCGTTCAGCCTCTTTTCCATGCTTTCCTCCGTCTTTTTTCTGCGCAGTCCCCCGCGCTTTTTTTTATACGATTATCTTCATCGCCATGCCTTTGTTCAGCGCGATCTTTACCCCGCGCACCCGCACGATCACGTTTCCGCCCGTGCACGCCAGTACCGTCAGGCTCGCACCCGCCGCTATGCCCAAACTTTCAAAATGCCTCTTCTCCCTTTCGCCCGCAAGCACTTTCTTTACCGTCTTTTCCTCTCCTTCCGACACCATCGCCAGCGGCATACGCGCCCTCCCGTACGATTTTTTATTAACTTCGGTTAACGATAATAAATTTACCACGGTTTACTTCCATTGTCAAGTAAAAATTAACCAAATTTAACTTTTTTTAAAATTTTTTTGTTTTGCGCGATCGCCTTATGCGGTAATGCCTTCGCGCCGCCGCAGGAAAGATCGGGCAACGCATTTGCCCCGCCGTTCGGGCGGTGGCGCGCGGCGGGGTTTTTACTTCGCGGCACGCGGCATCGGGAAGATCGGGCGGTGCGAAATTTGCACGGTTCCGCCGCCGTTTTTTTCGCGGCGGAAAGGGAAAATAACAAAGGGCAGCCTCCCGCAAACGATGTTTGCGGGAGGCTGCCCTTTTCTGCTTTTTTTCGGAAGCTGTTTCCGATAAAATCCGTCTTTGCGTAGTTTCTGCGAAAAAAGAGCACCGACGCATGCGTCGGTGCTCTTTTTTCGCGTAATTTTTTAATTATAAAAAATTCATCTGACAGGGAAGAATGGGCTGACCGTACCGCAGGACGCGTTTGCCCTTTTCCTGCGCATAGCGGACGGTGTTTGCCGTTCCGCCCTTTGCGTCGTAGAGGTAGGCATACACGTAATCGGCGCGGTTGACCATATACTGATTGCGCGCGCTCATGCAAAAACCGGAATATTCCGGACTTACCGTGACCTTCTGATCGGCTCTTGCCACGCATTCGTCGTAAATTTTGCGCCACGCGGCGGAAAATTTTGCGCTCTGCCCCGGATAAGGGATGCAGGCAATGAGTTTGACCGCATATTTTTCGCGCAGGCGCAGAATGATCTGCGCGCAAACGAGATCGAAACCTACCGCCATGCCGCAATAGAAGGTATCCGTGCCGTTTTCGATGAGTTCTTCCAATCTCTTTTCCAGTTCTTCGGCGGAAAAATCTTTCCGCAGGGCCCTGTGTCCCGTCAAAGCGCAAGAAGCCACAATTTTACCTCGTTTCCTTTTTACTCTTCTCGGGCGCGGGCTTTTCGGACGCAGGTTCTTTTTTCGCCGCGACGTCCTCGCCTTTTTGCGGCGCGACCGCTTTCGGCAGAGAAAGCCCCGCCATGTTGTACATTTCTTCCAGCGGCGGCAGGCTCTTCAAGAGGCCGCTCAAAAATCCCGCCGTGGCGGTTTTTCCGTCCTTGCCTTCGCCGCCGTCCCAGACGGTCACTTTGTCGATCTTCACGTTCTTGATCGCTTCCACCTGTTCCGCGACCAGCTGTTCGATCTTGTCGGCGATCATGAGCCGCACGGCGTCGTTCGCTTCGCCGCCCGCCGCTTTGACGAGCGCGTCCATACCTTCCGCCTGTTTGGAAAGTTTTTCGCGGATACCGCGCGCTTCCGCCTCCATCTTCGCATAGATCGCGTCCGCTTCGCCGCCCGCTTTGCGCCGCATCTGCTCCGCTTCCGCGTCCGCTTCGATCTCTTTCTGCCGCTTTTGTATCTCCGATTTGACGATGACGTCCGCTTCCTGCGTCGCCTTTTCGCGCGCCGCACGCGCGATTTCCGCCTCTTTTTCGGCGGCGTACGATTCTTCCAGCGCCTTTGCCGCCTGCACTTTTTCCGCCGTGACCGCCAGCTTCATCGCTTCCGCTTCCTTTTCGCGCAGTTCCGCCTGCGTGCGGGCGATCTCCGCTTTCGCCTTGTTTTCGCCCTTGATCGCTTCGCTCTCCGCTTCCGCCACGCGCACGCGCTCTTCCATTTTCGCGTTCGCTTCCCCGATCGAACCGATCTTGTTCGCCTCCGCGACCGAGATCTTCGCGTCGTTGATCGCCTTTGCCGCCGCTTCCTTTCCGAGCGCGATGATGTAGCCCGATTCGTCCGAAATATCCGTCACGTTCACGTTGATCAGGCGCAAACCGATCTTTTTGAGTTCCCCTTCCACGTTTCTGGAAATCGCTTCCAAGAATTTGTCGCGGTCGGTGTTGATCTCTTCGATGTTCATGGTCGCGATGACCAGACGCAGCTGTCCGAAAATGATGTCTTTTGCCAATTCCTGTATTTCCGCCATTTTCAGGTTATGCAGTCTTTCCGCGGCGTTTTCCATGACCGACGGCTCCGTCGAGATGCCGACCGTAAAGATGGAGGGCACGTCGATGCGGATATTCTGGCGCGAGAGCGCGCTTTTCAAATCGACCGCGATGGACAGCGGCGTCAGATCCAGGTAGGTGAACGACTGCACCAACGGCCAGATGAACGCCGCGCCGCCGTGAATGCACTTGGCGCTGCGCGAATTGCCCGCTTTGTCCGCCCCCACTTTACCGTAAATGACCATGATCTTGTTCGGCGGACATTTTTTGTACCGCGTCAGCACCATCAGCAAGATCATGAACAGTACCAACACCGCCACAATGATCAGAATAATGATCCAGGGTTGCATGTTTTTCTTCTCCTTTTTTTATTCTCTCGTCTCTTTTTTGTCTGCCGTTTTCACGAGATACGCGTCGCCCGCCATTCCCGTGATCTCCACCGCCGTATCGACGGCGATGCGTTCTTCCTCGTCGGTGACGGCGTCCGCTTCGGTAAACCGTCCCTGCAAAACGAGGGTCACCTTGCCCCGCCCGCTCCTGGCGGCGGGAATGCTCACGTAGACCGTCGCTTCCCTGCCGATCGCCGAAGCGTAATCCGCCGTTCCGTCCTCCTGCAGGCGCAGAACGAGGCGGATCAGCCCCCACACCACGAAATACGCCGCAAGGCCCGCCGCGACGGAGACCGCCACGCTGATCCCCGCATTGATGTCGTACGAGAGCATGAGCATGCCCGTCCAGCCGCCGATCGCAAAGAAGGCGGTCAAGCCCTTCATCGTGAACAGCGAAACGCCCGTATCCGTATGCGAATCGAACGCGCCGTCGCCGTCGGTATCGGTGTCCATGTCCATGTCGGCGTCGCTTCCCGCGCCGACGATCATCAGGACGATCTGCACGAGCAGCGCCACCGTGCCGATGCACGCGATGATAAAATACGCAATTTCCAGTCCGCTCAAAGACGCGAACCACGCACTCATGTTTTTGTTTCCTCCGAAATGATAAATTTACGTTCAGAGCGGATCGCTCCGCTCTTTGCCCCTGCCCCGCGGATATTTTGCGGGGGTAGGCCTCTCCTTTTCCGCAACGAAGATCGTGCGTTCGCCCGCCTCTTCTCCGAGCAGGAATTTTTCCGATGCGATCTCCCTCGCTCCCAAAACCTGCAGGGCGCGTCTTGCCTCCGCGATCTCTTCCTGCGCGGCGCTCCCCTTGTACGCAATGAACCTTCCGCCCGTCTTTACCAACGGGACGCAGTATTCGCTGAGGGTATTCAGCCGCGCGACCGCGCGGGCGCAGCAGACGTCGAAACGTTCGCGGAAGGCGGGATCTTTTCCCGCGTCTTCGGCGCGCATGCACAGAACGCGCGCTCTGAGTCCCAGCTCCTTCACCGCCGTTTCCAGAAAAGCACATTTTTTCCCGACCGATTCGAAAAGCGTGAACGAAAGGTCTTTGCGCGCGATCATCAGGGGCACGGAAGGAAACCCTCCGCCCGAACCCACTTCGGCGCAGGCCGCGTTTTGCGGGAAAAACTTTTCCCCTTTCAGGGAATCGAGAAAATGTTTGATGCGGCAATCCTTTTCGTCCGTAATGCGCGTAAGATTGAATTTTTCGTTGTATTCGCACAAAAGCCGGTAAAATGCGGCGAATTTTTCGCCCGTTTCCCCGTCCGTTATGCAATTCAGATAATCGGTCATGCCAACAGTATAGCATATTCTTTTAAGAAAGTAAATATTTTGAACGCTCTGTTCTTTTGTGCAATTCTGTGGATAACCGCCTGTGATTTTCTTGATAACTTCACAAATTTTTTTGTTTTTGCAAACACGGCGCATTGCCGCCGCGCGAACGCTTCCGCGCGTTTTCCACTTATCCACGATTTGCCTACATTTTTGTCCACAAAAAAAAGCGGGGTTATACACAGTTTTTTGGCCGCGAACGGCTTGCTTTTTCCGCCGTTTTCTTATATAATGATAGCACACTTTTCCCGAAAAGCAAAAAAGCGGGCGGGTTGTACACAATTCAACACGCCTTATTAATATATCTACCAATTATAAGAAAATAAATAATTATAGTTCTTTGCGGATATGCGATCCGAAAAGGACGGCAGGAGGAAGATATGAAGATCATCTGCGAAGGGATCGAACTTTCGGATGCGGTGATGAAGGTATCCAAAGCGTGCAGCACGAAGACGACGAATCCTATTTTGGAGTGTATTAAGATCGAAGCGGAAAACGATTCGATCACATTGACGGCGACGGACGGAGAGATCGCGATCCTGCGCAAGATCCGCGCGGAGGTGCTGGAAGAGGGAGCGATCTGTGTTCCCGGGAAATTTTTCGCCGATTTTATCAAGAGGCTGGAGGGCGAACAGATCACGCTGGCGACGGAAGACGGGCGGGTCCTGATCAATTACGGGGATTCGGAAAGCGCGATGCAGATGCTCAATGCCGAAGATTTTCCGCGCATCGACGCGGATATCCGCGAAAAGCGGGTGGAGCTTGCGGCAAAAGATTTGAAAGAGCTGATCGCCAAGACGACGTTCTGCTGTGCGCAGGACGATTCGAGGCCGGTTTTGAAGGGGGTGCTCGTGCAGACGGGCGACGGGCGCATCTCCTTTACGGCGCTGGACGGGTACCGCATGGCGGTGGCGCGCAAGAACATTTTGGGAATGACGGGGGATATCCGCATCATTTGTCCCGGCAGGACGCTCAACGAGATCGGGCGCATGCTGGGGGCGGACGAAGACCGCATCGAGATCTTTGTGCAGAAAAACATGCTCATGGTGAGCATCGAGGACACGGTGCTGACCAGCCGTCTTTACGAGGGGGAATTCGTCAACGTGGCGAACATCGTGCCCAAGGAATTCACGAGCGAGATCGTGGTGGACAAGGCGCAGCTTTTCGAGAGCGTGGAGCGCGCGGCGGTGCTTGCGCGGACGGATAAAAACAGCATCGTGATGTTCGACATCCGCGAAGACAGCATGGGGGTTTCTTCCAACACGACGATGGGACGGGTGAACGAGAGCGTGAAGATCATGCTGGAAGGAAAGGACGTGCAGATCGCGCTCAACTGCAAATATGTGAGCGAATGTCTTGCGGCGGCGGCGGACGAAAAGGTGCGGATCGGGTTCAACGGAGCGGTTGCGCCCTGCGTCGTGACGCCTGCGGAGGGGGATTCTTACCTGTATTTGATACTTCCCGTGCGCACAACGGCATAAAAACGGTTGACAGCCGCACGATTTTTTATGTATAATTGATAGGATATTAAAAAAAAACAGGAGTAATACCGAAATGAAAAGGACATATCAGCCGAAAAAGAGACAGAGAAGCAAGGTGCACGGATTCCGCCAGAGGATGAAGACGCAGGGCGGGCGCAAGACGCTCAAGAGAAGGAGAAACAAGGGCAGAAAGAAGCTCAGCGCATAACGGAAGGGCGCAAGGTGCGTTTTGTATAACCGGATAAAGAAGAATAACGATTTTCAGAGATTGTTTTCAAGGGGAAAAAAGTGTTTTTCCCCTGCTTTAATTGTACTGTATATGCCCGCAAAGAAAACGGCACTGGGCGTATGCGTAAGCAAAAAGCACGGCACGAGCGTAAAGCGCAACCGCATCAAGCGGCTGCTGCGCGAAGCGTTCCGCGCCGTCTGCCCCGCGCTCGGCGGGCAGTATTCGGTCATTCTCATACCAAAACAGGCGGAAGAGTATTCGCTTGCCGCCTTCGAAAAAAGTTTGCGGTCGGCGCTGAAAAAGGAAGGACTTTTGCGATGACGCGGAAGGACGTGCGCAGGGCATGGAAATACCTGCGCAGGACGGTATTCAAACCGTATCTGAAAATGGCGTGTATGCGGCTGATCGTATTTTATCAGAAATATTTTTCGCACGGGACATGCCTGTACCGTCCCACCTGCTCGCAGTACATGCTGGAAGCGATCAACAATCACGGCGTGATCTTGGGGATCCTTTTGGGGAGCTGGCGGCTTTTGCGGTGCAATCCTTTTTCCAAGGGAGGATACGATCCCGTGCCCGAGAATTATTTCAAAGTGCGCTGGCTCTATTGAAGCGCTTAAAATCCATCTCATAGTTTAAGGAAAGCGATGTACAATTTATTGGAAACAATTTTCATCCACAGCGCCGATTTCGGGGAAAAGCTGAATTTTCTCGGAAATCTCGTCAAGTGGATCGTGGAACTCGTTCCGAACGTGGGGCTGGGGATCATTCTCTTTACGCTGATCCTGAAAACCATCACCCTGCCGCTGGATATATACTCGAAGTCTGCGATGCGCAAAAACAGCCTGAAAATGGAAAAAATGCGTCCGCAGCTGGAAAAATTGCAAAAACAGTACCAGAACGATCAGACGGCGTACAACACCAAGATGATGGAGATGTACAAAAAGAACGGCTATTCGCTCTGGGGGGCGTGTCTGCCCATGCTCGTGACGATGATCGTATTCATCATCGTTTTAGGCGCGTTTTCCGACTATTCCGACTACACGAACGCGGACGTATACCGCAAGATGACGGCAAAGTACAACGAAGCGGTGCTCTCGTACGCGGCGGAAACGGAGGGAGCGACGCCCGCGGTCACGTACGTGGCGGCGGATGCGGCGAATGCGGACGGCACGCGGCTGTACACGCGCTATGAGACGTACGACGACGAAAGCGCGCTGATCCGCGTGGTATCCATCCGTTCGGCGAACCTTGCCGACGGGCTGGACGTGACGGACGCGGCGGCGATGGAAAGCGCGGCGGACTGGAATGCGATCGAGATCGGGAGCACGCAGTATTACGTCAAGACGGAACAGGTGCTGGCAAGCGGCGACGAAACGGTGAAAGAGGCGATCGATTGGGCAAGATCGGACGCGGAAGGCGAAGGCAAAGACGACGACGGGATCGCGGTGCTTGCGATGAAGCGCATCGGACGGAACGCGGCGGAAGCGCAGTACGAGGCGGAAAACTCCCACTTTTTGTGGGTGAAGAACGTGTGGCTGTCCGATACTTCCTATACCCATCCCGTGAACAACGACAAGAAGGATATGTCGGCGGAGCTGTTCGACGAGGTGACCAAAAACCTTGCCGCGGAGAAGAGCGCGGCCAACGGGTATTTTATTCTGATCGTCATTTCGATCGGGTCCATGTTCCTCTCGCAGTTCATCATCATGAAGAGCCAGAAGGCGCAGAACGAATTGCAGACGGCGGACGGCCGCGGCGCAAAGACGCAGAAAATGATGCTCATCATCATGCCGATCATGTTCGGTATATTCTCGTTTTTCTACAGCGCGGCGTTCAGTATTTACATGATCGTGAGCAGTTTTTACGGGATCGCGAGCACGCTTTTGATCAATTTCTTCATCGACAGGAAATTCAACGCGATCGAGGAACGCGAAATACAGGAAAAATATAACAAGAGGATCCCGCAGGCGGCGCGGAAAACGGACGATGCGCGGAACGGAGGGAAAAAGAAATGACGGAATACGAATTCAGCGGAAAGACGGTGGAAGAGGCCGTCGAAACGGGGCTGAAAACCATGGCAATGAGCCGCGAAGAGGCGGATGTGACCGTCCTCGACGAAGGAAAGAAAGGCGGACTGTTCAGCAAAGGCGTGCCCGCCCGCGTGAAGATCTCGCGCAAAAAGACGGACGGCGAACGCGCCGTCGCATTCCTGGAAGGAATGTTCGGATTTTTGGGCGTCAACGCCACGACCGAGCTGGAAGAAAACGAAGAAAACACCAAGATCAACGTGATCACCGCGGACAACTACGCCCTGATCGGGCACCGCGGCGAAGTGCTGGACGCGTTGCAGGTATTGGCGGGCGCGGTGGCGAACATCGGGCGCGAAGAGTATAAGCGCGTCGTCGTCGACTGCGAAAATTACCGCGAAAAACGCGAACAGACCTTGCGCCGCCTCGCCGTAAAGCTGGCGGAAAAGGCGGTAAGGCTGGGCAGAAAAGTATCGCTCGAACCCATGACTCCCTACGAGAGGCGCATCATTCATGCGGCGCTTGCCGACAGCACCGAGGTCAAGACGGCGAGCGAAGGGAAAGAACCCAACCGCTTTATCGTGGTGATCCCCAACAACCTCAAACCGGGTGCGGACAGGCCGGAACGCCGCGGAGGCAAGCCCCGCTTTGACCGCGACCGCAAGGGCGGCGCGGGACGCGATCGCCGCGACGACCGCAGGAACGGCTACGACAAGGAGCACAAGGGCGGGTACGACAAAGACCGCCGCTTCGGGAACCGCGAGGAACGGCCGCGCGCGACGGGGTTGCCCCGTTCCAAACGCCAGCCCTATTTCGGGACTTTCCTCGGCAATTCCAACGACGTGAAAAAAGACGAACCTAAGGACGAAGAATAAAACTTCAAGCCCCGTTTGCAGCGCAAACGGGGCTTGCTTGTTTGTTTCGGCAAAAGTTTTGCCCCGCCCGTTGTGTGTACCCGCCCGCACGCGGGTTTTGGGGCTTTCCCTTATTGACGGGCAACCGTCCGTGCGCAAGTTTTGCGGCTTTCCCCTATTGACGGGCAACCGTCCGCACGCAAGTTTTGCGGCTTTTTCGCGCGGCCGTTTTTTTGTAAGACTTGCGAAAAGGGGGAAAATTTAAAAAAGTGCGGCGAAGGGAAAGCGAGGGAAAGGCGGAGAAAAGGTACGGCGGAGAAAAGACGGAGCGAGCGGGGGAAAAAGCCTGCGCGAAGAAGGAGAGAAAAAGATGATATGGAACGGGGTACGCAATTATCTGCGGGGATTGAAATACGCGTTTGTGCCGCTGGGGACGTTGTTTTTGGGACTGATTTTGGGTTTTTCGGTATTTTTGCCGCGGGCGGCGGGCGAAGTGAAGGAATTTGCGGACGGAGCGGCAAAAGTGACGGGCGAAGGCGCGGTGCGGTACGAGGAGCTTTTGGACAGCCTTGCGGCGCGGGTTTTGGAACTGGATTGGGACAATCCTTTGGCGGCGTGTGCGGCGATGCTGGACGAAGGGTGGATCAACGGGACGCTGGAAGAGTGCGTCGAGCCGTTCGTGGAGGAATACGACCGCTATGCGGAGAGCATCAAAGGTCTGGCGCTGGACGCGGCGGACGGCATCGCGGCGGCTGCGGCGGCGGTGGGGATTTTTGCGGCGCTGGGGATCGCGGGCGGATTTTTTCTGACCAAGTGGTTTTTGCGGCGGGAGCTTGCGCCGCGCAGTTTCGGAAAATTCATAGCGGGAGCGGTCATCGATTCGGTGCTGGCGGCGGTGCTGTTGTTTGTGTGCGTGCGGCTGTCGGTGTGGATCGCGGGCGCCTATGTTTCGGCGTTGGCGGCGCTTCTTTTGTTTCAGGCGGCGGCGCTTGCCGAGGCGTATCTTTTGCATGCGCGGGGGAAGATCCCCTTCCGCCGCGCGGTGACCGTAAAGAACTGTTTGAAACTTGCCGCGTCCGACGTGCTGATATATTTTGCGGCGGCGGCGCTGGTGACCGTTGCGGGGGCGGTGCTGAACGGGATCGCCGCCCTGGTGCTTGCCCTGCCGCTGTTCGGGACGGCGCTGCTCGTGATCGGTATGAATGCGGAGTCGTACATGATCAGGGCGGCCGAAGAAAATGAAAAAGATTGAAAGCGGCGGCGGAAAACTTTGACAAAACCGCATTTGCGTACTATAATGTTTTGGCTATGAAAGAGAGAACGAAAAACAAAGAACTGGATATGACGGCGCGGCCGCTCTTGGGAAAGATCTTTTTGTTTTCGCTGCCGGTCATGCTGACGGGTATTTTACAGCTGTTGTACAACGCTTCGGACATCATCGTGCTGGGGCGGTTTGCGAGCGACGTGTCGGCGGGGGCGGTCGGATCGACGGGATCGCTGATCAATCTGACCGTCAATTTGTTTTTGGGGCTTTCGGTGGGCTCGTGTACGGCGGCGGCGCGCTGGATCGGCGCCAAAAACGAGGTGCGGCTGGACCGCGTCGTGCATACGGCGATCTGCCTGAGCCTGATCGGCGGGGTGATCGTGGGCGTGTTCGGGGTTTGCTGTTCCCGCTATCTTCTGCTTTTGATGAACGTGCCCGCCGACAGCGTTCTGCCGCTGTCGACGCTGTATCTGCAAATTTATTTTGCGGGAATGCCGTTCAACCTCTTGTATAATTTCGGCTCGTCGCTGTGCCGCGCGCGCGGCGATTCCAAAAATCCCCTGTTCTTTTTGTGTGCGGCGGGCGCGTCCAACGTAGGACTGAACATCTTTTTCGTCACGGTTTGCAAAATGGACGTCGCGGGCGTCGCGCTCGGCACCGTCGTCGCGCAGATGATCTCCTCCACCCTCGTCGTCGTGCACCTGATGCGCTTGCAAGGCCACTGCAAGGTGCGCCTGCGCTCTCTGCGCATTTACAAAGACGCGCTCGGCGATATTCTGCGCATCGGCCTTCCCGCGGGCGTGCAGGGCTGTATTTTCTCCTTTTCCAACGTCATCATTCAGTCGAGTATCAATTCCTTCGGCGACACCGCGATCACGGCAAACGCGGAAGCCGCAAACATCGAAGGATTCGTCTATACTTCCATGAACGCCATTTCACAGGCTTGCCTTACGTTCACAGGCCAGAATTACGGCGCCCATATCCGCAAAAATATCGACGCCGTCTTTCTCGACAGCCTTTTGATCGTCACCGCCTTGGGCCTTGCCATGGGCCTCGGCGTGTATTTTGCGGGCGCTCTGCTTCTCTCCATCTATACCAAATCGCCGGAAGTCGTCGAGATGGGCCTGGAACGCATGAGCGTGATCTGTACCACCTACTGCCTGTGCGGCATCATGGAAGTGCTCGTCGGTTCCATGCGCGGCATGGGACATTCCGTCCTCCCCATGTGTACGTCCATTTTGGGAGTTTGCGGATTGCGCATCGTCTATATCTATACCTTCTTTGCCGCAAACCGCACCCTGTTCAATCTGTACCTTTCCTACCCCATCAGCTGGATCGCCACCATTCTGGCGCATGCCGTCTGCCTGTTCTTTGTGCGGCGCAAAGAATTTAAAAAAATGCCCCCGCCCGACATTTTCCCTGTCCCGCAGACCGCCTGAGCGGTTTTTCCGCTCTTCCGCCCTCTTTGCGTCTCTTCTCTTTGGGCGATGCGCGATTTTGTCGCCTCTTCTTTTTGGGCGACCTCATTCTATGGAGTCTCTTCTCTTTGGGCGATGCGCGATTTTGATGTTTCTGTCTTTTGGGCGACTTCATTCTACGTTACTTTTTCCCTTTGGGCGACCTCATTTTACGTCGCCCCTGCCTGGAAGGCGTCGGCCCGAAGTCGGTTGCGTTGTGCTTGCGGGAAAAAACAAAAAAATCCTGTTTAAGGCAAGGCGAGAAAAAATTTCAGCCGAAAAGCGATAAAAGCCGCGGGAGCAAACGCTCCCGCGGCTTTTATCGCGAAAAAAAGAGAGGGCGGGCAAAATCGTATCGGCACAGGCACAGAGGGCGTCTGCGGGGCAAAAG
>CALVMA010000136.1 GCA_944341655.1 uncultured Clostridia bacterium
CCTTATGTGCTCAAATGCAAAGGGAACGATCCCGTTTCAGACGAATGGGAAGAGCTCGGAATGATGCAGGCGCACCGCACGAAAACACGCAAGCATCTCAACGGGGAAGACCCCTACTCGTTTACGGACTTCTCTTTGGACGGCACGACCTTTGAACACCGCGGAAAAAGATATTTTATTTGGGCGGAAAAGGTGGGCAGGCGTTTCGGCATTTCCAATCTGTACATTGCGGAAATGGAGTCCCCGATCCGTTTGAAGACCGTTCAGGTACTCCTCACAACACCTGATTTCGATTGGGAGAGAATTGATTTTTGGGTGAACGAAGGGCCCGCCGTCCTTAAACACGGCAACAAAATTTTTGTTACCTATTCCGCTTCCGCCACGGGACAGATGTATTGCATGGGAATGCTTTCCGCGGACGAAAATTCCGACTTGCTCGATCCGATGTCATGGACAAAAAAACGTTATCCCGTCTTTCAAACGCAGCCGGACAAAAAAATATTCGGGCCGGGACACAACAGTTTTACTGTCGGAGAAAACGGGGAAACCCTCTGCATCCTGCATTATCGCGACTATTCGGACGAGCATATCAGCGGCGACCCTCTGAACAACCCCGACCGCCATGCGCACGTGATGGAAGTTGCCTTTGAAAACGGAGAACCCGTTTTTAAAGCGTAACCCCGAAAAGGCGATCAAACCGTAAAGTTTTTACAATGCGTATTAAAGCCTCTTTCTGCGATTTTCGCAGAAAGAGGCTTTTCTTTCAGATCGAGAAAACGGCGCCGACTGCAAAACTTCTTTGCAGTCGGCACCGTTGATATCCATACCGTTCCATGAACGTATGCTTGCGGAGCAATCCTTGCTCACCCATATCAGATCAAGACGGAACACAATAACATCAAAACAGGAATGGTCAGAATACACAATATCGTACTCATCAACGTGCAAGCGGCCGCCGTTTCTCTGTCGCCGTTATACATTTCAGCAAAATTCAGCGCGCTTGACGCGGCAGGCATCGCGGCGATCACATAAAGGGCTACCATCACATACCGATCGATCGGCACGAGCAGCGAAACAAGAAGCATGACCGCAAGCGACAAAAGCGGCGACAGGATCAATTTTATAAAAGAAGAAACATATACCTTTACGTCGTTGATCAGCCGAATGGGTTTCATATCGGCAAGACGCACGCCCAAAATGATCATGGACAGCGGAAGCGTCATGTCGCCGAGGTAAGAGATCGGCGTCATGACTTGCTCAGGCACCGCAACGTTGCAAAAAAAGAACGGCAACGCCACGATCACGGCAAGCGTCGGCGGGTTCAGAATGATTTTCAAAGCGTTGATGCGCTTCTTTTCGCCCGTGATCGCATACACGCCGAGCGTCCACGTCATCGCGTTGAACGCAATGTTGTAGATCACCGTATACAGAACAAGATCGGAATTCCCCGGGAAAAGCATTTGCATCACGGGGATCCCCATAAACCCGACATTGCCGAGGTAGGAAGTGGCGATGCACGCCCTTTTCGCCCCCTCGTCTTTGCTCTTGCAAAAAATCAAACACGCCGAAAAATAGACAAGAAGCTGCAACACGACGGCAAAAAGAATAACCCACGCGAAATTTATAAGCATTCCCGCGTCAAAAGGTTTGTTCAATAATGACGACATCATCAGAAACGGCTGCGATATGTATAAAAGCAACACAGCCAAAACGCTTGCCGCCGTGTCCGGAAACAATTTTACTTTCCTCAGAAAATATCCCGGCACCGCCAGAACCACGATAATCAAAACATTTATAAATGTCGATAGAAAATTCATTCGAATCCGCGCAACCTTTTTATTTTTTTATCCTGTGCTTAAACCTGAACTATTCTAATACAATACAATTTTTAAGTCAACTGATTGCAAAGGAATTTTCCGCTATTTTCCGTTAATCTTTTTAAACAATCATTTCGCTTTTCCGCCCGAATGCCCCGATTGCAAAAAATCCAAAAAGGCTTCCAGCCCCTCCTCTATATCTTCGTAAGTCCGGGTAAAATTCCCGGTATACCACGGATCGGCTATGTCCCGCGGCGATTTTGAAAAATCCAAAAGCCTCTTTACCTTATTTTGCGGATCCGAACCGAATATGTGGCGCGCGCTTACCACATTGCGCTGCTCCATGCACAAAATAAAATCGTAGTTCTCATAATCTTTTTTTTGCAGCCATGCCGCTCTTTTCCCTTCACAGAAGATCCCGTGCGCGGCAAGTTCCGCGCGCGCCGGCGGATAAACGGGATTTCCTTCCTCTTCCGAACTGGTACCGGCAGACCTGATATAAAACTCCTTCTCATCCACCTTCGACTTCAACATGAATTCCGCCATGGGCGAACGGCATATATTTCCCAAACAAACAAAAAGAACTCGTACCATAAAGCCAATCCTCCATATTTTTTTCAAAAGCGCCGAAAGCGGCACCGCAAAGCTTCGGCAAACGAAAAAGCAGAACAAAACTGCTCTGCTTTTTACGTTTCAGTAGAATAAAAACGTGTGTGCAATTTTACCAAAGATCTTCATAGATCCGCATAACGTCCGCTTTCGTGGGGATCTTGGGATTCGTTGCCGTGCATCCGTCCGCAAGAGCGGCTTCCGCCATCTGCGGGATCTTGGAACGGTATTCCATTTCGGGAATATTCCCCATCTGCGATATCGAAAGCGGAATATTCATCTCTTTATTCATAAACTGGATCCAGTTGACGAGCGCGCGCACGGTCGTGATCGTATTGAAATTCTGTAACCCGAGCAGTCTCGCTATCGACACATATTTTTCCACTTGCTTGGGATATTCCTTTTGGCTCCTGGAATGAATATTGATGCCGCTGTTGAACTCAATGATATGCGGCAAAAGCATCGCATTCGCCCTGCCGTGCGGAATATGGAAATTCGCACCCAGCTGATGCGCCATGCCATGGTTTAAACCGAGGGACGCCGAATTGAACGCAAGCCCCGCAAGACAAGATGCCACGTGCATTTTTCTGCGCGCGTGCCAATCGTTTCCGTCCAGATACGCCCGAAGCAAAAAAGCGCCGCAGATCTCGATCGCCTTTTCGGCAAGAGCTGCCGAAAATTCATTGTTGTTGATGCTCGTGTATGCCTCGATCGCGTGAGTCAACACATCCATGCCGGTATCCGCCGTCACATTGGGCGGGACGCTCTTGACAAGCTCCTCATCCAAGATCGCCTCTTCGGGAAGCATGCTCTCCGAAACAAGCGGATATTTGATATGATGCACCGGATCCGTGATGACCGAAAACGCGGTGACTTCCGAACCTGTTCCGCTGGTCGTCGGGATCGCGATCAGAGCAATTTTTGCATCGTGCATACGAACCGCAAATTCACGGATCGCCTTCGCCGAGTCGATCACCGAACCTCCGCCGACCGCTATCAGACAATCCGGCTTATAGTTCAAAACTTCTTTAACTCCGCCCACGATCTTATCCACGGGAGGATCGGGCACAACGTCGTTGAAAACACGAAACTCTTTGTTCGTTTCGCTCAACGGCTGCGTGACCAGACGAAGCATGCTGCTGCCCGAAAAGAACTTATCCGTAACGATCAAAATGCGCGAATACGGGATTTCCCGCACACGGTCCATCGCATTGTCGCCAAAATAGATTTTTGTCTTAATGTCAAAACTTTTCATGTATATCTCGCTTCCGGTAAGAACTGCTTACCGACCGTTAATATCAATACTGCCCCGAAAAATCAAAGCAGATAATCGGGAAGTTTGCTGCCGATCGAACGGATCGCGTTAAACTTTTCATCGTGTATATCGTTACACGCCGCCGAACTTTGAACGGACGCATCTTTCGAAACAGCCGTAACCGCGATCTCTTCGTGAGCCGCGTCGGAATATACCGCAAACAAATCTTTCTTTGCCGCCGCACAACCGCTCCCATCCGTTTCGACGATCACCGCCTTAACGGTTGCAAGACCGCAAGCCTTTGCCGCCGCAAGACGCGAACGGCCGGATACGATCCGCAATTTGCCGCCGTCGGAAAACAAAACGACGGGCACCATAAGACCAAACTTTTTTATCGATTTGATAAGAGCCTCCGAAGCCTCGGGCAAATCGCCCGAAATCTTCTCTACCTCTATTTCCGCAAGCGTAGCCTGCGAACGGAAAGCCGCCTTAACCGCCTTTTTTTCAGATTTGTTCATCGCACCGGACGCGCGACGAATGCTTGCACTCCCTATCGGCATACTCTTTCGATCTCCTCCGTCAATAATTGATATTCTTTACTGCTGCGGGAACTTCTCCGATATTTTCCGACCGGTTTGCTGTTGTCCTGCGCCCATTCTATATTGCTGTCCAAATGAATATAGGTCTCAAACAAATGTGCGGGCAGCTCTTTCAGCGTCTCCATGGTCTGCTTGAAATAATTTTTCCTTCCGTCCACTTTCGTTACGGCGATCCCCGCGATTTTCAGATCGGGCGCAATTCCGCTCGCTTCCGATAAAAATTCAAAAAGATTGGATAACCCGAACAACCCCCAAGGGCTCGCCTCTACGGGAACGATCAGAAAATCGGACGCGGCAAGTATGTTCATGACCCAGCCGCCCAACGTAGGAGGCGCATCGATCAATATATAATCATACTTTCCCGAATCGCGCAAGTTTTTCAGACATTTTTTCAGTATGTATTCTCTCTGCCATTTGGAAAACAGCTCGAATTCGATCGAACTCATCAGCGTGGAAGAGGGAATCATATCCAGATTTTCATATCCCGCGGAAACGACATAATCGCTCAGGTCATCCTGCTTTTTGATCGCGTTGAATAAATTTTTCTCGCCCCCGGCAAGCGCCAGAACCCTGTCTTCGTCAAAAAAAGCAAGCGACAGGTTCAGCTGCATATCGCCGTCGATCAGCAAAGTCTTTTTGCCCGATTCCGCCAGAAAATACCCGACGTTGGAACAGGTGGTCGATTTACCGCTTCCACCCTTATTGTTCGCAAAACAGATCACCCGCGTTTCAGACATCTTCTTCCTCCGGATACAGACATTCCACTTCGTTCGCAGCAAAGATCCTTTCCCATTCCGCACTCGGCTTTACGTCCGTAATGACAGCCTCCACATTTTCGAATCCGCTGACCGTGGTAAAAGAAAGTTTGCCGAATTTTGAAGAGTCGACAGCGTAAAAAACCTGCGCGGAACTCTCGATCATCTTTCTCTTTACCGCCGCATGCATATCGCTGCTGTCCGAAAAACCGTGTTCCGGATCCACTCCTTTACAGGAAATAAATGCTTTATCCACATGAAAACGCGACAGACATTCTTCCGCCTGGTTGCCGACCAACGCACAGGAACGCTCTTTCAGCAATCCGCCTGTCGAAAGGATCTTCCAGCCGGTCACATCCGATAATTCCATCAAAACTTCGATGGAATTGGTAATCAATGTGATGTCCTTTTTCGATTTGATCCTCTGCGCGATAAATACCGCCGTAGAACTCGCATCCAAAATCAGCGTGTCGCCGTCCGAAACGATCCCGGCCGCAAGCTCCGCGATCTTCTGTTTTGCCGCCACATTCGCTTTTTTCCGGACTACATAAGGCAATTCAGCCGAATTGTTTTCACTGATAACCGCACCGCCGTACGTCTTGACTACCAAGCCCTCTTTTTCCAGTTTGTCGAGATCGCGGCGAACCGTTTCTTCCGAAACATCGAACAGCTTGGCCAATTCGCTCACAACAACGTGCTTGTCTTCACGCAGCGCTGCCAAAATCGTATTCCGCCTTTCTATTGCAAGCATAATTCCCCCTATTTTCCGAAAATAACTTCCGTCACGGACTTTTATCGATCATGCGCAAAAGGCTCGGCGTATTTTTACACCGAACCCATCGCATCACAAAATCTGATCAATGATCTTTTTATCAGGACGGGCAATAACGGAGCTGTCCAAGAACATTCCGCGCGGTTCGACCGCCTTCTGCGCACGCTCGATCGCCGCTTCGACCGCGGCAACTTCCCCTGTCAGCAGCAGATAGCTCTTACCGCACATACCGCGCGCCAGACGGATCTCGACAAGAGAAACTTCCGAAGTTTTCGCAGCCTGATCCGCCGCCACGATGATCGCCGCCGCATCGTACGTCTCGATGATCCCCAGCGATTGCACGACTTCCACGTGCGAAGCGCCATAGATCGCAGGGAAAATTTCATCCGCAGGATTGCCAAGCACAAAGCTGTCGATCAAATGAAGCCCGTGCAAAGTTTTCGCCGTTTCCACCGACGCATTTACCGCGCTCAATTCTCCCGTTATGATCACGATGTATTTTCCGGGACATACCGTTTCCGCTTCGATCACATCGACATCGGCCGTTTTGACCATTGCATCCGCCGCTGTTATTCCGGCGGAAACCGTTTTAAATTCCGCCATTCCGATTGCTTTGCTCATATCAATTCTCCGTACAATCTATCGTAATGCTGTTCGCGTCCGCTTCGCGCACCCTGCCCGTCACCGATGCATGGATCGCTACGCTCAACCCGTTTGCGGGATTTGCAATAATATCACCGCGCCGCACCATGTCGCCGGCCTTCACTGCGCACACCGCAGGAGCCCCGATATGCTGGCGGAGCGGAATTTTTACGCTCTTTACTTTTACGCATTCGTCCTGCAACGGTGCAGGCGCATCGTATTTGGTAAGATCAAGCCGCGCCATAAGCCGTTTCATCGGCGCTTTGCGCAGCTCCCTCGAAGGCTGAACGGGCGCCGCCTGCACGACGGGCGCTTTTATGCCTGCCGCACGAAGACCGTTTTTGTACGTCGCCATAAGGGAACGAGGCGAAAGCCCCTGGAAACAGGAATACAGCT
>CALVMA010000137.1 GCA_944341655.1 uncultured Clostridia bacterium
ATCACTTCATACCCCAATTCTTTGAGCGTCCACACGCAGTGCACGGAAGAATAGTCGAACTCGATGCCCTGGCCGATGCGGATGGGGCCGGAACCGATGACGATGATCCGCTTTTTCGTGCTCTCCCTGATAAAAGGAGTCGCCTCGTCGTGCGCATACTCGTCGTACGTCGAGTAAAAATACGGCGTCTCCGCAGAAAATTCCGCCGCACACGTATCGACCATCTTGTAGACCGCCTTCCTGTGATACGGGATCTTCTGCCCCGATATCTTTTCAAGTTCCTTGTCGGGATACCCCAGCCGCTTGCCTTCGTCGTACAGACCGCGCGTCAGCTTCTCCGTCTTTAATTTGTTTTCATAATCGACAAGATTTTTCAATTTGTTGAGGAACCAGCGGTCGATTTTTGTAATGTTGAAAATCTCGTCCAGAGAAATGCCCTGCTTGATCGCCGCAAATACCGTGAACAGGCGCTCGTCGGAAAGCTTTTTCAGCTCTTCGCGCAGGTCTTTGCCCTCGTACTTGTCGAGGTTCAGGGAGGAGAGCGAGATCTCCGCGCCGCGCACCGCTTTCATGATCGCCATTTCAAACGACGTGCCGATCGCCATGACTTCGCCCGTCGCTTTCATGCGCGTGCCGAGCTCGCGTTTCGCGTACAGGAATTTATCGAACGGCCACTTCGGAAGTTTGACCACGACATAGTCGAGCGCAGGCTCGAAGCAGGCATACGTCTTGCCCGTCACGTCATTGCGGATCTCGTCCAGCGTATAGCCGAGCGCGATCTTCGTCGCAACCTTCGCGATCGGGTACCCCGTCGCCTTGGACGCAAGCGCCGAAGAACGGGACACACGCGGGTTCACTTCGATGACCGAGTATTCAAAGGAATCGGGATTCAGCGCAAACTGACAGTTGCAGCCGCCCTCGATCCCCAGCTCCGTGATGATCTTCAAAGAAGCCGTGCGGAGCATCTGGTATTCTTTGTCCGAAAGCGTCTGGCAGGGCGCCACGACGATGGAGTCGCCCGTATGGATCCCCACGGGATCAAAGTTTTCCATGGAGCAAACCGTCAGCACGTTGCCGTGCCCGTCGCGCAGTACTTCGAACTCGATCTCTTTCCTGCCGTAAATGTATTTTTCGACGAGCACCTGCGTGATCGGCGAGAGCATCAGCCCGTTGTGCGATATGCTGCGCAATTCCTCTTCGTTGAACGCAACGCCGCCGCCTGCGCCGCCCAGCGTGAACGCGGGACGAATGATCACGGGATACCCGATCTTGTTCGCTACCGCCACGCACTCTTCCACCGTGTAGGCAATGTCCGACGGCACGACCGGCTGCCCGATCTTCTGCATCGTTTCCTTGAAGAGTTCACGATCCTCCGAACGGTCGATCGCGTCCACTTTCGTGCCGATCAGCTTGACGCCCCACTGATCCAAAAAGCCTTCTTTGGCAAGCTGACACCCGATCGTAAGCCCTGTCTGTCCGCCGAGCGATGCCAAAAGACTGTCCGGACGCTCCTTTTTTATGATCCTCTTGATGGATTCCAGCGTCAGAGGTTCGAGATAAATCTCATCCGCAAGCGCTTTGTCCGTCATGATCGTCGCAGGGTTCGAGTTGCAAAGCACAACGTTCACGCCCGCATCTTTTAAAACACGGCATGCCTGCGCGCCCGCATAGTCAAATTCCGCCGCCTGTCCGATCACGATCGGCCCCGAACCGATCACCAGAACTTTTTTGATATCGCTTCTCTTAGGCATTCTTTTTTCCTCCGTCCATCATCGACATAAATGTGTCGAACAGCCCCGTCGCATCCAAAGGCCCGCCGCACGCTTCGGGATGGAATTGTACGGTAAACGCATTGATGTCGGGATACTCCACGCCTTCGCAGGTATTGTCGTTCGCATTGACAAAACTTAATTTGCCTTTCGTGATCGAATCCGCAAGCACCTCATAGCCGTGATTCTGGCTGGAAATATACACCGTACCCGTTTTTAAGTCTTTCACGGGCTGGTTCACGCCCCGATGCCCGTATTTCATCTTGCGCGTCTTTCCGCCCATCGCCAACGCAAACAGCTGATGTCCGAGACAGATCCCGAACACGGGCAATTTTCCCGCGATCTTCGCAATGTTCTCAATGATCTGCGTGTTCTCCGCAGGATCCCCCGGCCCGTTGGTCAGCATCAGCCCGTCCGCACCGTACGCCAATATCTGCTCCGCCGTATAATAGGAAGGCACGCGGATCACCTTGCACCCGCGCCTGACAAGCTCGCGCGCAATGTTCTCTTTCGCACCGAAATCCCACAAAACGACCGTCCGCTTCGCTTTTTTGGTTTCGTACACCGTCTCCTTTTCGCACGTGCAGGAACGGACCGCATCGCGGATCGTATAGCGGCATACCGCTTCCAGATCCTGCACCGGCCTGGACGAGATCACCGCATTCATGACGCCGTATTCGCGCACCGTGCGCGTCAGCTCGCGCGTGTCGATCCCGTAAACGCCGGGAATCCCGTTTTCTTTCAGATATGCGTCCAGCGTGCCTTCACAACGGAAATTGGAAGGCGTTTCGCAATACTCGCGCACTATATACGCCGAAAGATACGGCTTCTTGCTTTCGCAATCCGAACGGATCATGCCGTAATTTCCGATCAGCGGAAACGTCTGTATGACGATCTGCCCGTAATAACTCGGATCGGTCAGCGTTTCGATATACCCCGTCATGCCCGTGGTAAACACAAGTTCGCCGAGCACGTCGCCGCGCGCACCGAACCGCTTGCCTTCGTAAACCTGGCCGTTTTGAAGCGTCAAATATACTTTTTCTTCTTTCATACCGTAAACCCTTGCGACTTTTCGTCCTTATTTGAGCAGTTTGACCAATACCGCTTTTTGCGCGTGCAGCCTGTTCTCCGCTTCGTCAAATATTTCTTCCGCATGCGCCTCAAATACTTCGTCCGTGATCTCTTCGCCGCGATGCACGGGCAGACAATGCAATACCATCGCATCCGGTTTCGCAATCTTCATCAGCTCCGCATCGATGCAGTATCCGCGGAACGCCTTTTCGCGCTCCGCTTTTTCCGCTTCCTGCCCCATCGACGCCCATACGTCCGTGTACATCACGTCCGCATCCGCCGCGCCTTCCCTGATATCCGACGTGACCGTGAGCTTCCCGTTCTCCTTCGCCCATTGCACGATCTGCGCATCGGGACGGTATGCGTCCGGACACGCAATGCTCACTTCCATGCCCGTCTTGATCCCGCCTACGATCAGAGAGTTCGCCATGTTGTTTCCGTCGCCCACAAAACACAGTTTTAACCCTTTCAGGCTGCCCTTATACTCGCGAACGGTCATCAGATCCGCCAGCACCTGGCAGGGATGACAATAATCGGTCAGCCCGTTGATGACCGGTATGGATCCGTTTTTCGCAAAATCCTCCACGTCCGATTGCTTGAACGTGCGGATCATGATCCCGTCCAGATACCGCGAAAGCACCCTCGCCGTGTCTTTGATCGGCTCCCCGCGGCCGAGCTGTATGTCACGGTCGGATAAAAACTCCGACGTGCCCCCCAGCTCCGTCATGCCCGCGGCAAAACTTACGCGCGTACGGGTAGATGACTTGGTAAAGATCATCCCCAGTTTCTTGCCCGCCAGATGCGGGTGCGGAATGTGATTCTTCCGCTCGTATTTAAGCTGGTCTGCCAGATTGAGTATGCCGTAAATCTCTTCCGTGGAAAGATCGGCAAGTTTTAAAAGATGCTTCATTCGGATATCACCTCGTTCAGAATTTGTATCGCAAAATCCATTTCGTCTTTCTTTACCGTCAGCGGCGGCAGCAAACGTACCTTGTTCTTCGCCGTGAGAACGATCAGCCCGCGCTCCAGACACTTCTCCGCAACTTCAC
Organism: uncultured Clostridia bacterium; assembly: GCA_944341655.1. Lineage (GTDB taxonomy): Bacteria > Bacillota > Clostridia > Christensenellales > Borkfalkiaceae > Borkfalkia. The sequence goes on from CALVMA010000137.1 coordinate 3,890, forward strand.
GCGCAGGTTTCGTCGTCTCCAGCCCGATCATCAGCCCCAGCCCCGTCACCGAAACAACGTTGCGGATCCTGCCCAGATGCGTGAACAGATAGGCGCTCTTGCCCTGCACTTCCAACATCAGTTCCTTGTTCAGACGGCTGAGTATGCTGCACGCACCCGCGCACGCCACCGGATTCCCCCCGAACGTCGAACCGTGATCGCCCGCACCGAAAACATTCTCGCATTTTTCAAAAAACATCGTCGCGCCCAACGGCAAACCGCCGCCCAGCCCTTTCGCCGTCGTCACAATGTCCGGCGCTATCCCGTAATGTTCGAACGCATACAGCCTACCCGTCCTGCCGTTGCCCGTCTGCACTTCGTCGACGATCAGCAATATGTCGTTCTTCTTACAGAATACTTCGATCTCCTTGACCTCTTCTATGTCCAAAGGCCGAACACCGCCTTCGCCCTGCACAAGCTCCAGCATCACCGCACACGTCTCATGCGTACACATCTTGCGCACGCCTTCATACGTCGGATCCGCATACGAAAAACCTTCCAGAAAAGGCTTGAAATGCTGGTGCATCACTTCCTGCCCCGTCGCCGACAGCGTCGCCATCGTCCTGCCGTGAAACGAATTCTTCAGCGTCACGATGCCGAACCTGCCCTCACCGTATTTGTCTGCGGAATATTTGCGCGCCGCCTTGATCGCACATTCGTTCGCCTCCGCGCCCGAATTGGAGAAAAATACTTTCTTCGCCCCCGTCTTTTCGCAGAGCATATGCGCCAGCTTTGCCTGAGGCTGCGTGTAATACAGATTGCTCGCGTGCTGGATCATGTTCAGCTGCCCGATCACCGCACTCTTCCACGCTTCGTCGTTCACCCCGAACGTGTTTACCGCGATCCCGCTCCCGAAATCCACATACTTCTTCCCGTCCCCGGAATACAGCGTCGCTCCTTCGCCGCGCACCAGCTCCACCGCAAAACGGTTGTATGTGTTCGCTATGTACTTTTTGTCTTCGCTTTTCGTCTCTTCAAAACTCATTTCTTGACCCTTCTTTTACGGCTTCCGCCAAGCACGCTTTCACCGCGACTCTTCCCGCCCGAAACAGGACGGCACACCTTTGACCTGTTTTATCTATTCTATCATACTTCCCGAACAAAAGCAAATATTTCGGGAATTCTTTTATGCCGCCGCTTAAAATTATGCGCGCACACGCGCTCGTGCCTGCGTACGCGTCCGTACGCATACGCGAAAGCACCCGCGGCTTTTTTTCGGCTTGCCCGCCGCGCGCCCCTGCGCATGCGCGAAAGCACCCGTGCCCTTTTTTGCGGCTTGCCCGTCGCGCGCCCCTGCGCAACAGGTGCGCACACGAAAACGGCCGCAAAGCCGCTTTCCGCCTTGAAAAAAGAGACCGATCAAAATCAGTCCCCCTCTTTTCAACTTCCGACAAACATCGTGCCGATGCCTTCGTCCGACAATATTTCGACCAAAATGGAATGCTCCACCCGCCCGTCAATGATAAAAACTTTATGCACGCCGCGGCGGATCGCCTCACGGCAACATTCGATCTTCGGGATCATGCCGCCCGAAATAATTCCCTGCTTGACATACGACGGAATATCGCTCACGCAGATTTTTTCGATCAGCGAAGACTCGTCGTCTTTATTGCGCAGGACGCCTTTCGTATCCGTCATCAGGATCAGGCTCTGCGCGTTCAGCGCACCCGCGATCACCGCCGACGCCGTGTCCGCGTTCACGTTATAAATGTGTCCTTCGTCGTCAAAACCCACCGTCGAAACAACGGGAATATACCCGGCGTCCAACGCGTCGGTTATCACCTTCGTATCCATCTGCGTGATCTTCCCCACATACCCGAGTTGCTCGCTCTCCTTGCAGCACTTCATCATGTGCCCGTCGATCCCGCACAAACCGAGCGCTTTCCCGCCTATGCTTTCCAGAAGATTCACCAACGATTTGTTGATCTTGCCCGCAAGAACCATGCGCACAACTTCCGCCGTCTCTTCGTCCGTATAACGCAGCCCGTCCACAAACACCGACTGCTTGCCCAGCTTCTTCAGCATCTCCGAGATCTCCGGCCCTCCGCCGTGCACCAACACCACTTTCACCCCGATCAGGTTGAGCAGTACGATGTCGTGCATCACGGACATTTTCAGATCTTCGTTGATCATGGCGTTTCCGCCGTATTTGACTACCACGATCTTCCCGTTGTAGCCCTGTATATACGGGAGCGCTTCGCTCAATACCTGCGCCCGGAATTGTTTGTCCTGCATCTTGTCCATTTCTGTTTTACCCCGAATTAAGTACGGTAATCACCGTTGATTTTTACGTATTCGTATGTCAGGTCACAGCCCCACGCCGTCGCTTTGCCGTTCCCGTCGCCCAGACCGATCAAGACCTCGATCTCCTTTTCGGACAGGACCTTCTTCGCTTCTTCCTCCGAAAACGGAATCCCGCTCCCGCCGCGGCATACCGCGATGCTGCCCGCTCGGCTCTTGAAATCCACGCTGACTTTCGTAACGTCCACAGGCGCGCCCGAATACCCGATCGCACACAGCACCCTGCCCCAATTCGCATCCGCCCCGAACATCGCCGCCTTGAAAAGCGAGGATTTGATCACGCTCTTTGCCACCGTCTTTGCAGCCGCCTTGTTCTTCGCGCCCGCCACCTTGCATTCCAAAAGTTTGGTCGCTCCCTCGCCGTCGCCCGCGATCTTGCGGCACCAATACGTCGTGACCTTGTTCAGCGCTTTGCGGAACGCCGCAAAATCCTTGCCGCTTTCCGTAATCACCGCATTGCCCGCCATGCCGTTCGCAAGCACCGAAACCATGTCGTTCGTCGAGGTGTCACCGTCCACGCTCACCATGTTGAAAGAGTCTTTTACGTCCGCCGAAAGCGCCTTTTGCAACATCGACGGCGAGATCGCCGCATCCGTCGTCACAAAGATCAGCATGGTCGCCATGTTCGGGTTGATCATGCCCACGCCTTTCCCGATCGCTCCGATCCTGCACTCTTTTCCGCCCAGCGTGAAAGAATACGCTATCTCCTTGGGGATCGTATCCGTCGTCATGATCCCCTGCGCGGCAAGCCCGCTCCCGTCTTGGCTCAGCCCCGCCACAAGCGCCGGCATCCCTTCCGCGATCGGATCAAGCGAAAGAGGCTGGCCGATCACGCCCGTCGATGCCACGATCACGTCGCCCGCCGCCACTCCGGCATTCTCCTGCACAAGCCCGCACATGCCTTCCGCGATCTGCTCGCCGTCCGCATTGCACGTGTTGGCATTGCCGCTGTTGCATACGATCGCCTGCGCATATCCGTCCGCCACATGCTTCTTCGTCACGAGGATCGGCGCGCCTTTGACAAGATTCTGCGTGTACACACACGCCGCCGCCGCACGCACCTCGCTGACGATCAGAGAAAGATCGCGCTTCGTCTTGTTCTTGCGGATCCCGCAATGCACTCCGTTTGCCTTATACCCGAGAGGGGCACATACTCCGCCCTGAATTTTTTTCATAATTCCTCCATCGCCTCATTCCAAAGACGTACGCTCGTCCATGCCGAGCATTATATTCATACACTGCACCGCAGCCCCCGACGCGCCCTTGCCGAGATTGTCAAACACCGACGCAAGCACGATGCGCTCGTCGTTTCCGTCCACATAGATCTCCATTCGATTGGTCCCGACCAAAGGATTGGCAGGCAGATAACTCTTGCTCTCTTGCACGGTTTTTATAAAATTATGCGACGCATAATACTCTGTAAAGTACTCTTTCAGCTGGTTTGCGTTCATTTTTTTTGCCATCAGACGCACATGCAAAGGTACCGTCACACACATGCCGCTGTAATAATCGGATACGATCGGATTGAATACAGGCGCATATTCCAGCCCGCAGATTTTCTGCATTTCGGGAAGATGTTTGTGCTTTTGCGACAATCCGTACTGGCGCGGACTATCCAGCTCCGCACTCCTTCCCTCCGCTTCATATTCCGCGATCATTTTCTTTCCGCCGCCGCTGTACCCCGTCACCGAGTGACAGACAAACGGATAATCGGGAGATACGATCCCGCCCGCGATCAACGGATAAACGAGCGAAATGAAACCGCTCGCATGGCACCCAGGCACGGCGACGCGCTTGCTGTTTTCGATCTTCTCGCGGTGCGCCCGCGAAAGCTCGGGAAAACCGTACGCCCACGCCGGATACGTACGGTGCGCCGTGGACGCATCGATGATCCTCACTTTTTCGTTCCCGCACAGCGACACCGCTTCGATCGCCGCCGCGTCGGGCAAACATAAAAAGACTATGTCCGCAGAATCGATACACTCTTTGCGCGCGCCCGCATCTTTGCGAAGCTCCTCGGGCAGCGTGATCAATTCAAGATCGCTGCGCCGCCCCAAACGCTCAAATATTTTAAGGCCCGTCGTCCCCTCTTTTCCGTCAATAAATACTTTTACCATAATTTTTGCGTCCTGCAAATATACACTTTGCGACGACCGAACGGTTCGCCGCAAAGCATACATCTCTCCATCGGACGGAAACCTTTTCCGCCCGATGCCTTATTTCAATTTTTTCGCGTCCAGCATCGCCTTCACTTTTACAGGCAGACCGAACAGGTTGATAAACCCTTCCGCATCGTGCTGGTTGTACACGTCCTCTTCCCCGAACGTCGCGATCTCTTCGCTGTACAGCGAATGCGCACTCTTCGTTCCCGCGGGAATTATATTGCCCTTATAAATCTTCAGGCGCACATCCCCCGTCACATTTTCCTGCGTCTTGTCCACAAACGCCGAAAGCGCTTCGCGCAGAGGCGTAAACCACTGCCCGTTGTAAACAAGTTCCGCAAAACGAATGCCCACATGCTGTTTGAAATGCTGCGTTTCCTTATCCAGGCAAAGCATCTCCAGTTGCTCGTGCGCAAAATATAAGATGCTTCCGCCGGGCGTTTCATATACGCCGCGGCTCTTCATTCCCACCAGACGGTTTTCCACTATGTCGATCAGCCCTACGCCGTTCTTTCCGCCGATCTCGTTCAGCTTGTGCATCAGCTCCACCGACCCAAGCTTCTTTCCGTCCAAAGCAACAGGAACGCCCTTTTCAAAAGATATCGTCACATACGTCGGTTCGTCCGGCGCCTTTTCGGGCGATACGCCCATCTCCAATATCTCGTCGTACTTCGGCTCGTTGACAGGATCTTCCAGATCCAACCCCTCATGCGAAAGATGCCACAAATTCTTGTCCTTCGAATAGCTCGTTTCGCGCGTGATCTTTAAAGGAATATGGTGCGCTTCCGCATAGTCGATCTCTTCGTCACGGCTCTTGATGTCCCAGATCCTCCACGGCGCTATGATCGTCATCTCCGGCGCAAACGCCTTGATCGTCAATTCAAAACGCACCTGGTCGTTGCCCTTCCCCGTGCATCCGTGACAGATCGCGTCCGCCTTCTCCTTCTTCGCGATCTCAACAATGCGCTTCGCGATCACAGGACGCGCAAACGACGTCCCCAATAAATACTTGTTCTCATATACGGCGCCCGCTTTCATCGTCGGATAAATATAATCTTCAATAAATTCTTTGCGCAGATCCTCAATGTACAGCTTCGACGCGCCCGTCTTCAACGCCTTCTCTTCCAGCCCGTCCAGCTCGCTCTCCTGCCCTACGTCCGCAGATACCGCGATCACTTCACAGTTGTTGTAATTCTCTTTCAGCCACGGGATTATGATCGACGTGTCCAATCCGCCGGAATATGCCAATACTACTTTTTTGATCTCTTTCTTTTCCATACTTCGTACTTCCCTTTTTGATACTGTCATAAATTATATCGCCCCGCCCTGCATAAGTCAAGCATTTTTACGCCCATTTCTTAAAAAATATTCATAAATATTTGCTTGTTTTTGCATAAAATTTATAATTATGCAATATTTTGCGTTTATTCATGCATAAACGCCGAAAAATGAATAAAACGCGCCGCAACCGCCGAAACAGGCGTCCGCTTTAAAAAAAGCGTTTGTACCCGAGGCTGTGTTTGCAAGTTCTGAAACAAATTTTTTACGGGCAGGACATTGCATCGACTGCGATTTGAAAAGTAACCGTCCCGCAGGCAGGCTCTTGCATTGGCCGCGATTTGAAAAGTAACCGTCCCGCAGGCAGGCTCTTGCATCGCCCGCTTGAAAATCAACCGTTCAACGTAAGCGTGCCGCGTACGGCTCCGATATCGGCAATGCCGTGCGCATCCAGCCAACGGTTCAGCCCATCGATAATTTTGGGCATGACAAGGGTGTCGGTAAAGTTTGCCGTTCCGACCTGCACCGCTGCGGCGCCCGCCATGATAAATTCAAGGGCGTCCTCCGCACACGTTATCCCGCCCATGCCGATGACGGGAATATTTACCGCACAGCAGACCTCGTACGTCATGCGGACGGCAGTGGGCTTGATCCCCGCCCCCGCCACGCCGCCCGTGTTGTTGACGATCAGCGGTTTCCTGCGCTCGATGTCGACGACCATGCCCGTCAGCGTATTGATGAGCGAAACGCAATCCGCACCGCCCCTCTGCGCCGCAAGTGCATTCGTCGCAATGCTCTCCACATTCGGAGAAAGTTTGACGATCAAAGGAGTCTTTTTAAGAGAATTTTTAGCCGCGCGCGTGACCTGCTCGACACTCTCGGGACGGATCCCGAACGCCATTCCGCCGCATTTTACGTTGGGGCAGGATATGTTCAGCTCGATCATGTCCACAAGCCCGTCCAACCTGGCGCAGATGCCCGCGTAATTTTCCAGCGTCTTGCCCGCCACGTTCGCGATCACAACGATCCCTTTGCTTTTCAGAAAATCCAGATCTTCCCGCAAAAATTTCTCTACCCCGGGATTTTGCAGTCCCACCGCGTTCAAAATCACGCCGCGGCCTTCCGCAATGCGGGGCGTCGGATTTCCCGCGCGGGGCTCCAGCGTCAAGCCCTTGGTACTCACGCCGCCCAAAACAGAAATATCATAGATCTCGTTAAATTCTTTCCCGAACCCGAAAGTTCCGCTCGCCGCGATCACGGGATTTTTAAACTCAACGCCGCATATCTTTGTATGTAGATCCGCCATTAAATTTCTACCTCCCCGATCTCAAAAACAGGGCCGTCTTTGCAGACGCGCACATTCTCCGCTCCGCCTTCTTTGCGGCAAACGCACACGAGGCACGCGCCGATCCCGCAGCCCATCCTCTCTTCCAGCGAAACAAAACAGGGAACTTTTATCCCTCTCTCTTTCAGCCCCGCTTTCAACGCCCGAAGCATGGGCGTCGGCCCGCAGGCAAAAATCACATCCGGTTTTGCCTGTTCGTAATCATCGAAAAAGGCGGCGACCGCCGTTCCCTTTTTCCCGAAACTGCCGTCGTCCGTCGAAACGGAAACAAAATCCGAACGCTTGTCGTACGCCCCGAAAGAATCGACGTAAGCCGCACTCCTGAACCCCATGTACGAGCGGAAATGCTTGTCGCTGTCTTTGTATTCTTCCAAAACCGAGAGCAGCGGGAAAACGCCTACGCCGCCGCCGATCAGGGCGACGCGCCGCTCCTCTTCGCGTATCACAAATCCGTTGCCGAGAGGCAGCGCGCAGGTGAGCCCGTCCCCCTCCTTTTTTTCGGAAAGCAAACGGGTCCCTTCTCCCTTCACCTGGTAACAAACGCCCGCGACACGCCGCTTTCTGTCGTAAAAAAGTATGGCAAACGGACGGCGCAAAAGATGCGCCCCGTCGCCCACCGATAAATTGACAAATTGCCCGCAACGAAACGCGATGTCCTCGGGAAGCTGAATATCCATTTCATAGATCCCCGGCACGATTTCCCGATTGCCGACGACCTTCACATTGAGTTCCTTCACTCCGTTTCCTCCCCAAAAAGCCGTTTTATGTGTGACATAGTACTATATTTTAAGCGTTAATTGCCCGATTCAGGTCGTTTTTCATGTCTATGCAGGCTCGACGCGCCGCATCATAAAAACTTAATCCCGCGTACTTTTCCTGCCTGTATGCGCACAAAATCCCGCGCGAAGAGTTCACGATGCCGCCCAAACCGTCTTTCCCGAAACAGACTTTCAGATCATCCGCCGTACCGCCCTGCGCCCCGTAACCGGGGATCAGGAAAAAGGTATGCGGCATTTCTCTGCGCAAAATCTGCGCCTGCTGCGGGTGCGTCGCTCCGACCACGGCGCCTACCGCCGAATAGCCGTATTTACCGATGCTGTCTTTGCCCCATTCCTCTACCAGCGAGCCCATGTACTCATAGACCGTTTTGCCGTTTTCCAGCTTCAGATCCTGCAATTCTCCGCTGGACTTGTTGGACGTCTTGACGAGGACAAATATCCCCTTGCCGCGCTTTTGCATCCAACCGAGAAAAGGCTTGATCCCGTCCGAACCGAGGTATCCGTTCACCGTCAGAAAGTCCGAATCGAACGCCGTAAAAGACTTGCCGCCTACCGCGGTTTCTCCCAGATACGCCTTTGCGTAGCACTCCGCCGTCGCGCCGATATCGTTCCGCTTTGCGTCCGTCATGACCAGCATCCCCTTGCCCGACGCGTACTTCACCGTCTCGGCAAACGCACGCATGCCTTCCAGCCCGTACATTTCATAATAGGCGATCTGTACTTTCACGCAAGGCACAATGTCGCATATGCCGTCAATGATCTTCTTATTGAATTCCAGTACGGCGTCCGCCGCACCCCTGAACGTTTCCACACCCCTCTTCATCTCGTCGGGCAGATAGTCGAAACTTGTGTCAATGCCCGCAACCGTCGGGTTTTTCAATTCCAAAATACGTTCGATCAGTTTATCCGTAATCATGCAGAACCTCAATATTTTGCGCCGTATTGCGCCAGATACTCGCGAATGGCAGGAACGTGTTCCTTGCCTTCGATCACGCCCGTTTCAAGAGCTTCGATGATGTCTTCGATGGTGACGATCGAATAGACCTTCACCCCTTCCTCCGCATACGCCTGCTGCACCGCAGAGTGATCGCTGCCCAGCGCCTTTTCCATGCGGTCTACCGTGATCACCATTCCCGTGATATCCACCTTCGCCGCGCCGCGAAGTTTGGGCAGGACTTCTTTGAGCGCCTTTCCGCTCGTCATCACGTCTTCCACGATCACCACTTTTTCCCCGTCCGTAAGCTGCTTCCCGACAAACATGCCGCCCTCGCCGTGATCCTTTACTTCCTTTCTGTCAAAGCAGAAATTGACGTCTGCGCCGTATTTTTCGTACAGCGCGACCGCCGCCGCGAGCGCCAGCGGCACCCCTTTATAGGCAGGCCCGAACAGCGTCTGCACGGGGATCTTATGCTCCATGATGCATGCCGCGTAAAATTCCCCCAGACGCTTGATCTGCGCGCCCGTCTTGTACTCCCCCGCATTCAGGAAATACGGCGCGACCCTGCCGCTCTTCAACGTGAACGTGCCGAATTTCAGCACGCCGCACTCGGACAAGAAACGTATAAATTCGTGTTTGTAATTCATGATCATTCCCTCTCTGCCGTAAATTTGATCTTTCCGTCGACCACGGTATATTTGACTTTTCCGAAAACTTTCATGCCGTTGAAAGGCGTGTTTTTGCCCTTCGACACAAATTCGCGGCTGTCGATGACGTATTCCTCGCCCAGATCCGCGATCATCACGTCGGCAACGCCGCCTTCTTTCAGGCATCCGCCTTCCAGCCCCAATATCTTTGCCGGATTTTCGCTCATCCGCTTTGCCAGCTCCCCGACCGTCAGGATCCCCGTTTTGACGAGATACGTATAGGACAGCGAAAAAGAAGTTTCGATCCCGCTGATGCCGAACGCCGCCAGATTGTATTCCACGTTCTTTTCGTCCTTGTGATGCGGCGCATGATCGGTGACGATGCAGTCCAGCGTCCCGTCGCGCAAGCCCTCGCGGATCGCCGCCACGTCCTCTGTCTCCCGTATCGGAGGGTTGACCTTCGTGTTTGCGTCATACGACATCACGACGTCGTCCGTCAGCGTAAAATAATGCGGACAGGTCTCCGCCGTCACCTGCACGCCGCGCGCCTTTGCCTCCCGCAACAGCTGCACGCCGCCCTTCGTCGATACGTGACAGATATGCACCCGCTTTTGCAGCGTCTCCGCCAAAATGATCTCCCGCGCAAGCATGATCTCTTCCGCCGCCCGCGGGATCCCTTTCATGCCCGCAAGCGTGCTGTTGTACCCCTCGTTCACGACGCCGCCGTCCACGAGCTCTTTGTCCTCGCAATGCGACAGGCAGATCAAACCGAAGTCGGACGCGTATTCCATGGCAAGCCGCATGATGCGCGCGTTGGATACGGGCTTTCCGTCATCGCTCACCGCCACGGCGCCCGCCGCCTTCATCTTGCCCATCTCCGCAAGCTGCTCGCCCTGCTCCCCTTTCGTGATCGCCCCGATCGGACGGATCTTGCAAAGATCCGCTTCCTTTCCGCGCGCCACAATGTATCCGACCACCGCGGCATTGTCGCAAACCGGCTGCGTGTTTGGCATACAGCACACCTGCGTAAACCCGCCGCGCACCGCCGCCGCACTCCCGCTCGCAATGTCTTCTTTATACTCGAATCCCGGTTCCCGCAAATGCACATGCATGTCGATCAGCCCCGGAAATACGTGCAATCCCTTCGCGTCCAGAACTTTTGCGTCTTTATCCTCAACATTTTTTGCGATTTTGACGATTTTTTTGCCATCAATCAAGATATCTGCCGTTTGGCACCCTTCCGGCAAAACGCACGTTCCGCCGCGGATCAGGAGTTTACTCATTCTTTTCGCCTCCCTGTCTGTTTTTTACGAGCAGGAACAAAAGCGCCATGCGGACGGCGACGCCGTTGAGGACCTGCTCCGTGATCTTGGAATTTTCCGCATCGATCACGTCGGTGGTGAACTCGACGCCGCGGTTCACCGGCCCCGGGTGCATCACGATGCAATCTTTATCCGCATAGCGGAGATGTTCTTCCGAAACCCCGTAATACTGCGCGTACTCCGCCAGCGACGGAAACAGCCCGCCGTGCATGCGCTCGAGCTGAATGCGCAGCCCCATGACCACATTCGCGCCCGAGAGCGCCTCTTCGCGCGATTTCGCGATCTTGGCGCCCATGCGCTCGATCCCCTGCGGCATGAGCGTGGCGGGCGAAAACATCACCACTTCCGCGCCGAGCTTGGTCAGCCCGAACAAATTGCTCTTCGCCACGCGGCTGTGTTTGATATCCCCGAGGATCGCCACTTTGAGCCCCGCAAAAGAGCCGAATTTTTCGCGCATGGTATAAAAGTCAAGGAGCGCCTGCGTGGGATGTTCGTTCATGCCGTCGCCGCCGTTCACGACGGACGCCTTTACGTTCCTCGCCAGAAGATGCGGCGCCCCGCCCATCGGATGACGGATCACGATCACGTCGTTTTTCATGGCGTCCAGCGTGTAACCCGTATCGATCAGCGTCTCGCCCTTCTGCACCGAGCTGGACGACGCCGAAATATTGACTGTCCCCGCCCCCAGATACTTCGCCGCAAGCTCGAACGAACAACGGGTGCGCGTGCTGTTTTCGTAAAAGAGCGTCGTCACCGTACGCCCTTGCAGATGCGGAAGCTTTTTCAAATTCTGCGTAAGCAGTTTCTTCATGCCGACTGCCGTATCGAGAATCAGCGTAATGTCTTCCGCCGACGTGTCGTACAAACCAAGCAGATCCTTTCCCAGCATATTCTTTTAAACCTCTTTTTCAGATTTTTGCTCTTGTTCGGGCGCCGCAACGATCCCCAGGGAGTCCTCCCCCTCGATCTCGCTCAGGCGCACATCGATAAATTCCTGCCGCGACGTCGGGATATTTTTCCCCACAAAATCAGGGCTCACGGGCATCTCTTTGCCGCCGCGGTCGCAAAGCACCAGCAACATGACCCTCGCAGGCCTGCCCAGATCAAAGATCGCCTCGATCGCCGCCCGCACGCTCCTGCCCGTATGCAGGACATCGTCGCATAGCACTACGTTTTTCCCGTCCACCGAAAAGCCAGGATCGTTGTTCGCCGCGTCCGGAACAAAATACCCGCTCATCAGATCGTCGCGGTACATCCCGATATCGATCCCCGCGCAAGGAATGACCGCGCCGTAAAACCGCTCTATCAAACCGCTGATGCGGCGCGCTACGATCTCTCCCCTGCGCTTGATCCCCAAAAGGCATACGTTTTCCGTGCCCTTGTTCTTTTCCACGATCTCGTGCGACAGACGCGTAAGCGTCCTGCCGATCGCCGCCGCATCCAGGACAATGTGTTCCGACATCCTTTTCTCCTTTCCGGACATATAAAAACGCCCGTGCTTCGGCACGGGCGTTCAAAATCTTTCTCTTTGCATACGGAAAAACGGGCACAACGCGCCCTTCCCCGATCTTAAAGACTTTCCGGCATCCCGTACCGAACATTTAAAGTCGTTTATCAAGAGTATTTTAGCACATTGCGCAATCAATGTAAAGCGTTCGGAAAAAGGTTTTCCGATATTTTTTTCCTCGCCCCGCTTCCTTTCATTTTTAAACCTTTTCCGCCGCGGTACTCCCCCGCGGGAATTTTATTCGTCCATCTTGCCCGTATAACTGCTCATCAGCATTTTCAGCCCTTCCAACTGCTCCAAAAGCTCTTTGCCCGTGTCCGTATCCCGCACCAAAAGCCTGTTCTGCCGCGTCTCGAACACCGTCACTTCCGAATGTATGTCGCTCCGCTGCTCGATCGCTTTCTCGATCGAGTCAAACGGCTCGTGCGCGCAAAGCCGCAACCCGTGCGAATTGTAGATCAGCGTATATCCCGCGATCCCCGTCTTTTCATGATACGCTTTGCAGAATCCGCCGTCGATCACGATCAGCTTGCCCTCCGCTTTGACAGGATTTTCCCCCAGCTTCGTCCGCACCGGCACGTGACCGTTTATAATGTGACTGTACTTCCCCGCGATCCCGAAATCCCGCAGGATCCGCTCGCAAAACGCCTTGTCCTTGCAATATTTATAATAACTGTTGTCCTCTTCTTTATGAAAGGACTTGTCCTCTATGTACAGCCGCTCGAACGTCGTAAGCTTTTCCCGCCCGTACAGCGGCGAACACTTTCCGCACCACAGATAAAAGAAAAAATCCAACGCCTCTTTGTCTTCTTTTCCGTTCTTGAATGCCGCATACGCCCTGCGCACCATCGACTCGCAGTAATCCAGCAGGCCGCGCCCTTCCCGTCCGCAAAAATTCGCGTAACTCCCGTCCGCGCTCAGCGGCACGCATCCGTGAAAGATCAGATTGTTGTTGCAGATCTTGTACGCCGATCCCCGCCTCACCAGAAAACTGATGTGTCGGGCCAGCTTTTCACTCGAACGGAAAGACCGCTTCAACCCTTCCGCCACGTCCCGCTCCGCCGCCGTAAAACGCAGAGGATCCTTTCTGTCTACGTTCGGAAAGGACAGATCCCTCAGCTTCGCACCCTTAAACGTTCCGCCCGCAAAATCTATGTTCTTTAATATGTTCCGGTCCTGCATCCCGTACTCGGGCCGCCGCTCGATAATTTCTCCTTCCGCCTTCAGCTGCATCAGAAACGCCGCTTTGCGCATCTTCGCCGTGAGCCGCACGCTCTCGCCCGCCGCCTTCGGATCCGCTCCCACCGGATAAAAATACGGATCGTCGTCCATCTCCTCCATGGCGTACACCGACAGCTTGCGCAGCGAGATCCCGTACCCCTCTTCCAAAAGATCCGCATTGTCGTATTTGAGCGAAAGATCGATGACACTGAATATGTTCGCCTCGTTGCCCAGATGCGCACCCATCCACTGTATGTCATGGTTCCCCCACTGCACGTCCGCATTGTGATGCCCGATCAAAAGATCCATGATCTTGTCGGGATTCTCCCCGCGGTCGAAAACATCTCCCACAATGTGCAGCCAATCCACCGCCAGCCGCTTGATCAGCTCCGCCATCGCCTCCACAAACGCTTCCGCCCTGCCAAGCTCTATGATCGAATCGAATATCTCCCCGTAATACGCCTCTTTGTCAAAATCGTCACGGTCCATATTGATCAGCTCGTCTATGATATAATCAAAATACTTCGGCAGCGCCTTGCGCACTTTGCTGCGCGTGTATTTGGACGCAACCGAACGGCATACTTCCACCAGCCTGTGAAGCTGCACCCGATACCAGTCCTTGTCGTCCAGCCCGCACGAACGCCTCTCCGCTATGATCGCCGAAGGATAATAGATCAGCGTCGCAAACTCGTCCCGCTCCCGCTTGGTCATGGACTGCCCGTATAACCTCTCCACCTTTTCACGGATAACCCCCGAACAGTTATTCATGATATGGCAGAATGCCTCATATTCCCCGTGCAGGTCGCTCAGAAAATGCTCGGTACCCTTGGGCAGACGCAGGATCGCTTCCAGATTGATCATCTCCGTCGCCGCCGCCTGCACCGTAGGGTATTTCTCGGATATCAGCCGCAGATATTCCCGATCCCTGCGCTCGTTCTCTTTATTCTCCGCCATTCGGTCACTCCTCTTTTTTCTTCCATTATACAATATTTGCCGCCGTTTTAAAAGGGTTTGCCGCAAAAAAATTGCCTTCATCGCATTTTTTGCGGCAAACCCTTCCTCTTTCGCTTCTGTCTTTTAAAATTTACTTTTCGGGGAAATACACGTAAAACGTACTGCCTTTCCCCACTTCGCTCTCTGCCCCGAAATCAAAACCGTGCTTGAGCAGGATCGTCTTTACGATCGACAGCCCCAGCCCCGTCCCTTTGATCGGCCGCTTGTGCGTTTCCGCCGAACGGTAATATTTGTCCCAGATCGAATCGATCTGGTCGGCAGGGATCCCCTTGCCCGTATCCGTCACGCTGAACCGCAACCCCTTCTCCGTCCGCTTCAGCCCGACCGTGATCTTCTTGTCTTCACCCGTATAGTTGACCGCATTCCCCACCAGGTTGTACACGACTTGCTCGATCTTCTCCGTGTCCGCTTCCGTGTACAGCTCGTCCTCGATCTCACGCGTCAGCGTGTATCCCTGCGTTTCCGTCAGATAATCGAACCGCTCCAATACCGTGTGCACAAATTCGGAAAGATTGAACGTCGTAAGCTTTAAATTATCCATTCCCGAACGGATCTTCGAAAGATTGAGTATGTCGTTCACCAACGACGTCAGCCGATCCGATTCGTCAATGATCACCTGCGTGTGCTTCGCCCGCTTCTCCGGATCATTGCCCGAAATCTCCTGGATCATCGACGCATACGCCTTGATCATCGTCAACGGCGTCTTCAGATCGTGCGTTACGTTCGCCAATACTTCCTTTTGCAGCTGATCGGATTTCCCGATCTCTTCCTTCGCATAGTCCAACGTCTCCGCCAACGCATCCATCTCCGCATACGAATACTCGCCTTTGAAATTGACGGAAAAATCCCCCGCCGCCATGCGCTTCGCCGCACGCGTTATCCTCGTGATCGGCTTCGTCAGCTTCATCGACAGCAAAACCGATACGATCAGCGCCAAAAATATCACTACCACCGAGATCAGCACTAGCTGGATCCGCATCGTGCCCATCACCGTCTGCGCAAGCGCCGTCGAATATTCAATGTATAAATACGCTCCGTCCGTCCCGTCCGCACTGTCCATGCTCTCCGCACTTCCGAAATACGCAATATACGCCAAGCCGCTCCCCCGACGCACGGACATCCCGCGCCTCAAATCGCCGCCCTTCTCCAACGCTTCCAGATACGTCTCTTTTACCGCCAAAAATTCTTCGTTTCCTTCCGTTTCCGCAGACACCTTCTGCAATGCGTACACTTCCGTGCCCGACTCCGGATACAAAAGCCGCCCGTCCGCCGTATATAAATAGATCGTCGCCGAACGGTCGTCCGACTGCAACATCTCTATGCACCGCTCGATATCCCCCGCATTCTCCCGCACCGGAAGCTCCGCCCGCAGTTTGTCATACGCCAGCTTCCCGAACGTGTCCAGATCGTCCGCCGTCTGCAATCCCACAAATACCCGAAGAAGCGTCGTCTGAAATACCCACGTAAACATGATGATAAACGCCGCAAAGATTAGAAAGCTCAGCCACAATATAAAATTTATGCTGTGAAAATGCTTCACCGTCTTCATGCTTCGAATTTATAACCCAACCCCCGCAACGTCACGATAAATTTACGGTATTCCTTCAGACTCCCGCGCAGCATCTTGATATGCGTGTCCACCGTTCGGTCGTCTCCGTAAAAATCAAAACCCCATACGTCCGACAACAGCTTCTCCCTCGATAACGCTATCCCGTTGTTCTTCACTAAATAAAACAATAACTCGTATTCCTTCGGCGTAAGATCCAGCTTCTCTCCGTCTACATAGACGTTCCGCCCCTTCATATCGATCTCTAATCCCTCAAAACGCACGATCTCACGCGAAACAGGCGACCCGGCTTTGTGCCGCTTCGTCACCGCCGCAATGCGCGCCATCACTTCCTTCGGCGAAAACGGCTTCGTCACATAATCGTCCGCCCCCACTTCAAACCCGAACAGCTTGTCATACTCTTCCCCGCGCGCCGACAGCATGATCACCGGTATGTCTTTGAATTTGCGGATCTCCTTCACCGCCGAAAAACCGTCCAACGAAGGCATCATGACATCCATCAGTATGATGTCATAATCGTTTTCCTTGCACATCTTCACCGCCCGGATCCCGTCCGGCGCTTCATACGCTTCGTTGCCTTCAAATTCAATGTACTCACGCAATACGTTGCGGATCATCTCTTCATCGTCTACTATCAGTACTTTCATGCCTATTCTCCTTTTTTCCCGCTTTTCACCATTGTACATTCTTATTATTATTATACCACTATGATTATATGAAAAACAAGTGAAATTTTCAAATTTTTTCCTTCGAAAAAATACGAACAAATGTTTGACTTTTATCCTGCAACGCGCTATACTATTCCTGTCGGAAGCAAATAATTTTGCGCGCCGCACGGCCGTGCGGCGCGCATCGGACTGCCGACGAATACGGCAGCCGCGCCGGAACAAAAGGAGGTACGAACATGATCGACGCGCAAAGGCTTACGATCCTTACGGAAAGTGCGAAATACGACGTATCCTGTTCTTCGTCCGGTTCTTCGCGCGCGAACAAAAAAGGCGGCCTGGGCAACGCGAGCGTCGGCGGGATCTGCCATTCCTTTACGCCCGACGGGCGGTGCATCTCGCTTCTGAAGATCTTGATGAGCAACCGATGCGTGTACAACTGCCTGTATTGCCCCAACCGTTCGGAAGCGGACGTGCCGCGCGCCAGCGCCACGCCCGACGAGATCTGCGAACTCGTGATCTCTTTCTATAAACGCAACTATATCGAGGGGCTCTTCCTCTCTTCCGCCGTGGACGGATCGCCCGACGCGACGATGGAAAAATTGGTCGAGACGGTCATCCGTCTGCGAAAAATTTATAATTTTAACGGGTACATCCACCTCAAAGGCATTCCGCACGCGGACAAAATGCTGACTTCCCGCGCCGCCCGTTACGTAGACCGCATGAGCTATAACGTGGAGTTCCCCTCCGAAAAAAGCCTGAAACTGCTTGCCCCGCAAAAAAGCAAGGAAAGCCTGCTTTTGCCCATGCGCCAGCTGGCGGCGGAAAAACTTGCTTTTTCCGCCGAAGAAAAAAGCAAGCGCGCGTCGCGCTTTTTGCCCGCAGGGCAAACCACCCAGATGATCGTCGGCGCATCCCCCGAAGCGGACGGGAAAATTCTGCGGCTCAGCGAAGCCATGTACCGCAAATTCTCCATGAAACGCGTGTATTACTCTTCCTATGTGCCCGTCGTTCACCATTCCCTGCTGCCCGAAAAATGCGCGGGGCTTTTGCGCGAACACCGCCTCTACCAGGCCGACTGGCTGAT
>CALVMA010000138.1 GCA_944341655.1 uncultured Clostridia bacterium
TCAGATCCTTTCGAGGATGAGTTTTGTCATTTCGCTGCCTTTGACCTGCGTCTTTCCTTCGCTCATGATGTCGGCGGTGCGGTAGCCTGCGTTCAAAACGTCGTTGACCGCATTTTCGATGGCTTCCGCCTCCTTCATCATATCGAAAGAGTCGCGCAGCATCATTGCCGCGGAGAGGATGGTCGCGATCGGGTTTGCGAGGTCTTTTCCCGCGATGTCGGGGGCGGAACCGTGAATGGGTTCGTAGAGGCCGCGTTTGGTCGCGCCCAGCGAAGAGGATGCGAGCATGCCGATGGAGCCCGTGATCATGGCGGCTTCGTCGGAGAGGATATCGCCGAAAATGTTGGAAGTGAGCACCACGTCAAACTGCGACGGGTTTTTCACGAGTTGCATGGCGGTGTTGTCCACGAGCATGTCGGTCAGTTCGACGTCGGGGTAATCTTTTGCGACTTCGTGCACGACTTCTCTCCACAGGCGGGAAGATTCGAGCACGTTTGCCTTGTCGATGGAGGTCACGTGATGACGGCGTTTGCGCGCCAGTTCGAAAGCGATCTTTGCGATGCGCTTCACTTCTTCGACGCTGTATTTTTCGGTGTCGTAAGCGAATTCGCCGCCTTCGCCGACGCCTCTGCCGCGCTCACCGAAGTAGATGCCGCCGATGAGTTCGCGCACGACGACGAGGTCGATGCCTTTTTCCGCGATGTCCTTGCGCAAGGGGCAGGCGCCCGCGAGCGCGGGGAAAAGTTTGGCGGGGCGCAGGTTGGAATAGAGCCCCAACGCCGCGCGGATCTTCAAAAGTCCCGCTTCGGGACGAAGATGTCCCGGGAGGTTTTCGATGCGTTTGTCGCCGACGGCTCCGCCGACCGCGCCGAGCAGGACGCTGTCGGACGCGAGGCAGCGGTCGATCGTGTACTGGGGCAGGGGTTCGCCCGTCTTTTCGATGGCGCACACGCCCATCAGGAGCTGTTCGAACTCAAATTCGTGACCGAATTTGTCGCCGATTTTTTTCATGACCGCAATGGCGGCGTCCGTGATCTCGGGGCCGATCCCGTCGCCCGCGAGCACTGCTATATGTTTTTTCATAAATCTACCTCTGAATCGTTATTTTTAATTCGGTATGCTTTTTATGCCGTTTTGCAGGGGGCAGGATGTTTGCCGCCGTGCAAAAGCGGGAATTATTTCGATGCTTTGATGGAAGCGATCAGGCCGCCCTTGTCGATGATGTTCTGGATAAATTCGGGGAAGGGTTCCGCCTTGAAGGTTTTTCCCGTGGTCTCGTTGACGATCTCGCCTTTGGAGAGGTCGCAGGAAACGACGTCGCCCGCCTTGATGTTGGCGACCGCTTCGGGGCATTCGAGAATGGGGAGCCCGATGTTGATGGAATTGCGGTAGAAAATGCGCGCAAAGGAATTGGCGATGACCAGCGAAATGCCGCTCGCCTTGATGGCGATGGGGGCGTGTTCGCGGGAAGATCCGCAGCCGAAGTTATCCTGGGCGACCATGATGTCGCCCTTTTTGACTTTTTTGACGAACTCTTTGTCGATGTCTTCCATGCAGTGGGAAGCGAGCTCCGTTTCCGAAGTCGTGTTCAGATACCGAGCCGGAATGATGACGTCCGTGTCGACGTCGTTGCCGTATTTGAAAACAGTGCCTTTAACTGTCATAATGATCTCCTGATTTTAAGAATTTCAAAGTTCCGTTTGAATGAAAAACGGGTTGCTCAAAGAGCGATCAGACTTCGTCGGGGGTAGCGATCTTTCCTGCGATCGCGCTTGCCGCCGCGACGTAAGGGGAGGCGAGGTACACTTCGCTGTCGACGTGTCCCATGCGTCCGACGAAATTGCGGTTTGTGGTCGCAACGGCGCGTTCGCCCGCCGCGAGGATACCCATGTGTCCGCCCAGGCAGGGCCCGCAGGTCGGGGTGGAAACGACGGCGCCCGCGTCGATGAACACGTCGAAGAGCCCTTCGTGCATCGCCTGTTTCCAGATGGTGTTGGTCGCGGGGATCACGATGCAGCGCACCCCCTTGGCGACGTGTTTGCCTTTGAGGATCTCCGCCGCGATGCGCAGGTCGGAAATGTGCCCGTTCGTGCAGGAGCCGATCACGACCTGATCGATCTTCACGTCCCCCCATTCTTCGGGCGTTCTCGTGTTTTCGGGCAGGTGGGGGAAGGAAACGGTGGGTTTGAGCGCGGAAAGATCCACTTCGATCACGCGCTCGTATTCCGCGTCCGCGTCCGCTTCGAACACGCGGATCTCGCGCTTGAACCTGCCGTTGAGATATTCGCGCGTCACGTCGTCCACGGGGAAGATGCCGTTCTTTGCGCCCGCTTCGATCGCCATGTTGCAGATGGTGAAGCGGTCGTCGATGGAGAGGTATTGTATCCCGTCGCCCGCAAATTCCATGGATTTATACAGCGCGCCGTCCACGCCGATCAGCCCGATGATGTGCAGAATGATATCTTTGCCGCAGATGTATTTTGCGGGCTTGTTTTTGAGCACGAATTTGATCGCGGAAGGCACTTTGAACCAGCATTTGTTGCTCATCATTCCCGCCGCCATGTCCGTGGAGCCTACGCCCGTCGAAAACGCGCCGAGCGCGCCGTAGGTGCAGGTGTGGCTGTCCGCGCCGATCACGAGATCGCCCGCGCCGACCAGTCCCTGTTCGGGCAAGAGGGCGTGTTCGATCCCCATGCGCCCCACGTCAAAGAAATTGTCTACGCCGTATTTGTTGGCGAAATTGCGCACCGTCTTGACCTGTTCCGCCGCCTTGATGTCCTTGTTCGGCGTGAAGTGGTCCATGACCATGCTCACCCGTTCGGGACATTGGATGCAGGAAAATCCCGCTTTTTCAAACTCTTTCACCGCAACGGGGGAGGTGATGTCGTTGCCGAGCACCATGTCCAGCTCTGCGTTGATGAGCTGTCCCGCCTTCACGCTGTCCAGTCCTGCGTGAAATGCGAGGATCTTTTGCGACATTGTCATTCCCATAATATGCTATCTCCTTCGAAAAAACTTTTTTTACCTTCTTTTTTGTTGCTCTATTATACCACATATGATATAATTTGTAAACGATTTATAAAATAGATAATTTTAATTGTGCTGATCGGTATTTTCGATCGCGAAAGGAGGGAAACATGAACAGCGAAGCGATCAAGACGTTCATTATGCTTTCCAAGCTGAAAAATTTCACGCGGACGGCGGAGCGGATGTATGTGGCGCAGAGCACGGTCACGAACCGCATAGCGGAGCTGGAAAACGAGACGGGGCAGAAACTGTTTACGCGCAAGCAGGGCGGCGTGGAGCTGACGGAGGAAGGGCAGCTGTTTTTGAGTTATGCCCTGCGCATCAACGATCTGGAAGAAAGTTTCGTGCGCGAAGTGAATTCGGCGGCGCGCTACGAAAAGCAGTTGCGCGTGGGCGCGATCAATGCGGTGTACGAGAGCAGTCTGTATCCGCTTTTGAGCGGATTTTTCAGCGCGGAAAAGGACGTCGCGCTGAAAGTGGTTTTAGGGCACTCTTTGGATCTTTTGCAGATGTTGCAGGACAACCTCCTCGACGTGGCGTTTTCCTATCTCCCCCTGAAAAAGACGGGGTTTGTCAGCCGCAGGTTCACCACCGACAAACTCGTGCTTCTGGCGGCGCCTTCCGTCAACGGATACCGCAAAGGGATCAAAAAGGAAGAGCTCGTGTCCTGCGAATATCTGATGTGCAATTTTGCGTTCGGGGAAGCGGGCGAATTTATCCGCTCCCTCTTTCCGCCGCGGCACGCCTTCCGATTCGAGATCGACAACAGCGGCAAACTCATCGAATACCTGCTCGGCGGGCACGGTTACAGCTTTCTGCCGCGGAAGATGGCGGCAAAAGAGATCGAAACGGGCGCGCTGGAAGTCATACGGCCGCTGGATTTCACCGTGCCGGAGCTCGTCAGTTATTGTTCCTACCGCCGCGGAAACGGGTTGGCGGAGTCGCTGTTGGGGGAATTGTAAAGATCCGTCGGCGATACGGCGGCTTTTCGGGAGTTTTGTGCACAAAAAAGCGTGGATTTGTGGAAAAAGTTATATTAAAGTTGTGAATTTTGTAATAATTGCGTGAAAACCGCCGTCGGAACGCGTTCCGACGGCGGTTTTCACGCAATTATTACAAAATTCACAACTTTAATATAACTTTTTCCACAAATCCACGCTTTTTTGTGCACAAAACTCCCGAAAAGCCGCCGTATCGCCGACGGATCTTTACAATTCCCCCAACAGCGACTCCGCCAACCCGTTTCCGCGGCGGTAGGAACAATAACTGACGAGCTCCGGCACGGTGAAATCCAGCGGCCGTATGACTTCCAGCGCGCCCGTTTCGATCTCTTTTGCCGCCATCTTCCGCGGCAGAAAGCTGTAACCGTGCCCGCCGAGCAGGTATTCGATGAGTTTGCCGCTGTTGTCGATCTCGAATCGGAAGGCGTGCCGCGGCGGAAAGAGGGAGCGGATAAATTCGCCCGCTTCCCCGAACGCAAAATTGCACATCAGATATTCGCAGGACACGAGCTCTTCCTTTTTGATCCCTTTGCGGTATCCGTTGACGGAAGGCGCCGCCAGAAGCACGAGTTTGTCGGTGGTGAACCTGCGGCTGACAAACCCCGTCTTTTTCAGGGGGAGATAGGAAAACGCCACGTCGAGGAGGTTGTCCTGCAACATCTGCAAAAGATCCAAAGAGTGCCCTAAAACCACTTTCAGCGCGACGTCCTTTTCCGCGCTGAAAAATCCGCTCAAAAGCGGATACAGACTGCTCTCGTACACCGCATTGATCGCGCCCACGCGCAACTGCTTTTCGTAGCGCGCCGCCGAATTCACTTCGCGCACGAAACTTTCTTCCAGATCGTTGATGCGCAGGGCATAACTCAAAAACAGCTGCCCTTCCTCCGTCAGCTCCACGCCGCCCTGCTTGCGCGTAAACAGTTTCTGCCCCGTCTCGTTTTCCAGCTCCGCTATGCGGTTCGTGACCGTGCTCTGCGCCACATACATCCGCTCCGCCGTCCGCGTGAAATTTTTCAGCTTGGAAAGCATAATGAACGTCTTGATCGCTTCGCTGTTCATGTTTCCCTCCTTTCGCGATCGAAAATACCGATCAGCACAATTAAAATTATCTATTTTATAAATCGTTTACAAATTATATCATATGTGGTATAATAGAGCAACAAAAAAGAAGGTAAAAAAAGTTTTTTCGAAGGAGATAGCATATTATGGGAATGACAATGTCGCAAAAGATCCTCGCATTTCACGCAGGACTGGACAGCGTGAAGGCGGGACAGCTCATCAACGCAGAGCTGGACATGGTGCTCGGCAACGACATCACCTCCCCCGTTGCGGTGAAAGAGTTTGAAAAAGCGGGATTTTCCTGCATCCAATGTCCCGAACGGGTGAGCATGGTCATGGACCACTTCACGCCGAACAAGGACATCAAGGCGGCGGAACAGGTCAAGACGGTGCGCAATTTCGCCAACAAATACGGCGTAGACAATTTCTTTGACGTGGGGCGCATGGGGATCGAACACGCCCTCTTGCCCGAACAGGGACTGGTCGGCGCGGGCGATCTCGTGATCGGCGCGGACAGCCACACCTGCACCTACGGCGCGCTCGGCGCGTTTTCGACGGGCGTAGGCTCCACGGACATGGCGGCGGGAATGATGAGCAACAAATGCTGGTTCAAAGTGCCTTCCGCGATCAAATTCGTGCTCAAAAACAAGCCCGCAAAATACATCTGCGGCAAAGATATCATTCTGCACATCATCGGGCTGATCGGCGTGGACGGCGCGCTGTATAAATCCATGGAATTTGCGGGCGACGGGATACAATACCTCTCCATCGACGACCGCTTCACCATCTGCAACATGGCGATCGAAGCGGGCGCAAAGAACGGCATCTTCCCCGTGGACGACGTGACGCGCGAATATCTCAACGGCAGGTTCAAGCGCGAGATCCGCGTGTTCGAAGCGGACGCGGACGCGGAATACGAGCGCGTGATCGAAGTGGATCTTTCCGCGCTCAAACCCACCGTTTCCTTCCCCCACCTGCCCGAAAACACGAGAACGCCCGAAGAATGGGGGGACGTGAAGATCGATCAGGTCGTGATCGGCTCCTGCACGAACGGGCACATTTCCGACCTGCGCATCGCGGCGGAGATCCTCAAAGGCAAACACGTCGCCAAGGGGGTGCGCTGCATCGTGATCCCCGCGACCAACACCATCTGGAAACAGGCGATGCACGAAGGGCTCTTCGACGTGTTCATCGACGCGGGCGCCGTCGTTTCCACCCCGACCTGCGGGCCCTGCCTGGGCGGACACATGGGTATCCTCGCGGCGGGCGAACGCGCCGTTGCGACCACAAACCGCAATTTCGTCGGACGCATGGGACACGTCGACAGCGAAGTGTACCTCGCCTCCCCTTACGTCGCGGCGGCAAGCGCGATCGCAGGAAAGATCGCTACCCCCGACGAAGTCTGATCGCTCTTTGAGCAACCCGTTTTTCATTCAAACGGAACTTTGAAATTCTTAAAATCAGGAGATCATTATGACAGTTAAAGGCACTGTTTTCAAATACGGCAACGACGTCGACACGGACGTCATCATTCCGGCTCGGTATCTGAACACGACTTCGGAAACGGAGCTCGCTTCCCACTGCATGGAAGACATCGACAAAGAGTTCGTCAAAAAAGTCAAAAAGGGCGACATCATGGTCGCCCAGGATAACTTCGGCTGCGGATCTTCCCGCGAACACGCCCCCATCGCCATCAAGGCGAGCGGCATTTCGCTGGTCATCGCCAATTCCTTTGCGCGCATTTTCTACCGCAATTCCATCAACATCGGGCTCCCCATTCTCGAATGCCCCGAAGCGGTCGCCAACATCAAGGCGGGCGACGTCGTTTCCTGCGACCTCTCCAAAGGCGAGATCGTCAACGAGACCACGGGAAAAACCTTCAAGGCGGAACCCTTCCCCGAATTTATCCAGAACATCATCGACAAGGGCGGCCTGATCGCTTCCATCAAAGCATCGAAATAATTCCCGCTTTTGCACGGCGGCAAACATCCTGCCCCCTGCAAAACGGCATAAAAAGCATACCGAATTAAAAATAACGATTCAGAGGTAGATTTATGAAAAAACATATAGCAGTGCTCGCGGGCGACGGGATCGGCCCCGAGATCACGGACGCCGCCATTGCGGTCATGAAAAAAATCGGCGACAAATTCGGTCACGAATTTGAGTTCGAACAGCTCCTGATGGGCGTGTGCGCCATCGAAAAGACGGGCGAACCCCTGCCCCAGTACACGATCGACCGCTGCCTCGCGTCCGACAGCGTCCTGCTCGGCGCGGTCGGCGGAGCCGTCGGCGACAAACGCATCGAAAACCTCCCGGGACATCTTCGTCCCGAAGCGGGACTTTTGAAGATCCGCGCGGCGTTGGGGCTCTATTCCAACCTGCGCCCCGCCAAACTTTTCCCCGCGCTCGCGGGCGCCTGCCCCTTGCGCAAGGACATCGCGGAAAAAGGCATCGACCTCGTCGTCGTGCGCGAACTCATCGGCGGCATCTACTTCGGTGAGCGCGGCAGAGGCGTCGGCGAAGGCGGCGAATTCGCTTACGACACCGAAAAATACAGCGTCGAAGAAGTGAAGCGCATCGCAAAGATCGCTTTCGAACTGGCGCGCAAACGCCGTCATCACGTGACCTCCATCGACAAGGCAAACGTGCTCGAATCTTCCCGCCTGTGGAGAGAAGTCGTGCACGAAGTCGCAAAAGATTACCCCGACGTCGAACTGACCGACATGCTCGTGGACAACACCGCCATGCAACTCGTGAAAAACCCGTCGCAGTTTGACGTGGTGCTCACTTCCAACATTTTCGGCGATATCCTCTCCGACGAAGCCGCCATGATCACGGGCTCCATCGGCATGCTCGCATCCTCTTCGCTGGGCGCGACCAAACGCGGCCTCTACGAACCCATTCACGGTTCCGCCCCCGACATCGCGGGAAAAGACCTCGCAAACCCGATCGCGACCATCCTCTCCGCGGCAATGATGCTGCGCGACTCTTTCGATATGATGAAGGAGGCGGAAGCCATCGAAAATGCGGTCAACGACGTTTTGAACGCAGGCTACCGCACCGCCGACATCATGAGCGAAGGAAAGACGCAGGTCAAAGGCAGCGAAATGACAAAACTCATCCTCGAAAGGATCTGA
>CALVMA010000139.1 GCA_944341655.1 uncultured Clostridia bacterium
GTTCTGGCATTACGCGGGGAAGTTGGGAAACTGATTTTCGATACACTAATGTGCGCTATATCAACAACACAAGTCTGAATGAAAAAGGGATCCCGATCGTCAATCTTTTGGAATTCGGAAGTCGAGGAAAGCCGTTTGTTCAAAAGACAATAGAGCAAGAAGAACAAAATATAATCAATATTATAAAAGGAGAAATCGAACATGGCAAAGCCTGACAAAACAGGGAAGGATCTTGCCCAGTTTAACATTAAAAATGCCGTATATGCTTTGGTTGGGGAAGATGAAACGATCAAGCCGCTGGCATGGATGAATACATTTTCCAAAGACAGGAACATCACAACAAAAACGTTTTACGGGGACGGGGAACTTATTGTATCGGTCACTTCCGACAAGAAAATGTCGGGCGCAATCGGTACGACGGCCCGCGACAGTGATTTTGAAAAAGACATCGGCAGTATGTACGCGCCGGACGGCGGCGGAATTGCTGAAATTGCAATGCGCACTATCAAGCCCATCCATTTTGGTTTTGAAACGGACTTCATCGGGGAAGACGGAATAAAAAAGGCTAAAAAAGTATGGGTGCTGAATATGCAGGTGCAATCAGCCAACGAAAGTCTTACGCAGGATAAAGAAGATATCACAGAAAGTACATTCGACTATAATTACGAAGCATATGGTGTCAACTTGAAAGACAATGCGGGGACAAAAGATTTTGTGGACGAAAACGGACAGACAATTCGCGTTTACACGATAAGCAAAAAGCCGGGAGAGGAAGGATATGAAACGTTTCTGGACAGTATTCCCGAGCCGAAGGCGCCTGCAGCACAATAAGATCACACTATCGTTTTTTTATACCCTATTGTTTGGTGCTGCGCAATGCTGCGCAGCACTTATGGGCGGATCTATGGAGAAACGCGGCTCGATCGCGTTGTGGGTTCAATTCCCGCTCCGCCCGAATACCTTATCGAGCGAGGATTTTATGAAAGCAAAATTACCAATCATAACCAAAGACGAAATTGTTGACGGAAAACGTATTTTTGAGTATGCAGAAAAGGAAGTGGAGATCAATACATCTTTGACCTGTCAAATTCGATGGGAAGCAAATTTTCCAGAACAGGCGAAAAGAGAATCAATCATAGATTACGCAAAAAGAATGAAAGACTTGAATACGCAAGATCCTGCAGCGGTCTTATCCAGATTGAAAGCAATATACTGCTTTATTGAGATAGATTGCAGTTTTATAGAGTTTATAAGGCTCTTTGATATGACTCAGCCAGCATATTTGAAAAAGCTGGAGAAAACAATAGAAGATGCTTTCCAAGTCGTTTTTAGTTCCGCAGCAGAAAAAAACTGAAGCGGCATCAGGTGGAAATGATCGATGTCTATAAAAAGTTCAAAGAGCCGGGACAATCGAAAAAACACTTGATGCCGTTGTCGTTAAGATACATCAAAGTCCTTTCCGCCGAAGGTATTCCATGGCAGTCTTTGCACGTTATAGATGCTTTCAGTATTTATTGTGCAATATGTATCGAGAAAGCACGCGCATATCTGCGTGATAAGACGAAAGAGCGTATGAACCGTGCGGGCGTATTGAATATCAGCCGCGCGACGGAAAGCGACTTTGATGCATTATAGGGAGAAACAATGAAAAGCGTAACCATAAAAATAAGTTCCGACACAAAAGACTTTTTAGACGGGCAAAAAAAAATTGATAATGAAATAAAAAAAAGTCAAAAAACCGCAGATAATCTTGCGAAAAGTCTTGAATCCGGATATGATACGACAAAGGCGGTAGCTGCACAAAAACAATATCAAACGGCTTTGCAAAAGACAGAAGAAAAGGCAGAACAACTTCGCCAAAAGTTGCAAGTCTATGAAAACGATGGGAAAATTGATACTGTTGATTATTCCACAATGTTGCTTGAACTTGCAAAAGCAAAAATGAGAGCACAGGAACTGAAAGAAAAACTTGATGACGTTAAAAATGCAGACATAAAAGCCGCCCAAAGTAAAATTAATGATTTAGGTGATTCTATTTCAGATGTCGGTCAGAAAGTTAAAAGCATTTCCATGGTTGCGGCAGGGTTAATTGCTGGCGGTGCATTAATAACAAAGCAGGCGGCGGCAACGGGCGCAGAAATCGACGATCTTTCACAGCAATTGGGTATATCGGCAGAAGCGATTCAGGAGTGGCAATACGTTGCGTTGCAGTCAGGCGTTGATTCTGATGTGTTTGTAAAAGCACTTGTTAAAGTTCGTGCTGCGATGCTGGATATGGAAACAGGGAAGACGAATGCGGCGGCTGAGGCAATCGGAAAGCTGGGCCTAAAGATGGATAAATTTTCAAATCAGGAAGAAATGTTTTCTGCGGTTATTCAAAAATTGGGCGGGATAGAGGATCAAACGCTTCAAGCTGCTTATGCAAACGAGATCTTCGGGGATAAGATTGCAACACAAATGCTGCCGTATTTGCAGGCAGGAACGGAAGATCTTCAAAAGTTCAAAGATGAATTTGCGGCGATGCCAAGTCTTTCGGCGGAACAGGCGGCGGCACTTGCTGAATTAGACGATACATATAATCGTTTTACTCAAACGTTAAAGCTCTCTACCGCGCAGCTGGGACTTGCGTTTGCACCGGTTACGGAGCGTATTGTGGAACTGATAGAAAAAAATTTTGTACCGACAATAGAAAATCTTGCGTCTTGGTTTTCGAAACTTGATCCTTTCTTTCAAAATGCTATCGTAGCATTGATTGGAATAGCAGCAGTCGCTGCACCGCTGATAATTGTTTTGGGAAAGATAGTGTCAGGAATTAGTGTGCTTATTCCATTTCTTTCCCGTTTAGGAGGTGTGATAAATGCAAATACCCTTGCGTTTATTGCGTTAGTTGCTGCCGCAGGATTAGTATTTGGTTTGATAGCAAACTGGAATAATATGAGCGTTATACAACGCGCGATCGCAGTAATCGGTGTTTTAACGGCTACCGTTCTCGGTGCGGCTGTAGCCTTTGGAGTATTTCATTCTGCATGGTCTCTTGGATTAGCTGCTACGGGAATAGTAGCTGGAATCGGTGCAGCCGTAGCCGCAATTAATTCAGCAAAAAAGGAAATAGAAATTCCGAGCAACATTCCGGACTATGATGCGGATGAAATTTCTCAAGGAATAACGTCGGGAGATTATAGCATTCCGACATCAACGGGAACAGCTGTCAACGACTATTCAAGTTACATCGGAGATACGTCTTACAATGTAACCGTAAATGTTTCGGAGACGAGGGCATCGGCCGAAGAAATTGACGAAGCGGTAAGTAGAAAAATCGCAACGCTGGCACAGGGTAGAGGATGATATGAGAAAATTTGCATTTGTCGTTTTTGACTTGGAAAATAAAATAACAGAACGATTTGTGCTGGATTTAATAACTGGTTTGAGTGGCCTTGGCTTTAGGCTGAAACTATCCACGATGGAAGGGGACATTGTTGATACATTGACGCGCGTAGTACAAGAGAAGCAGTCTGTCGGGTTGACAATCAATTTTTATCATCAAGGATACGAACGTTACACAATTTTATCTCAATGGCTGCAGAAACATTCTTCCGTGGAGTCTCGTATAGCATTGGAATATAACGATGGGGTGCGTGTGCGTTATATAGAAGGAAAGGTGACAAACCTTTCAAAGACAGAGATTGATGAATTTGATTTGCTTTCTTGTGCTGCGACGTTTACTCCGATCACACCGTTTTTTACAAATATTGAGAATACAATTAAAATTCAAGTGTCCAGCATAGGAAAATCTTATCCTTTCAACTATCCGTATTCTTACGGAAACAATGTTATAGAAAATAATCTTATCGAAAATACTTACATCTCAGATATACCTATTACGGTAAAAATAATCGGTGGAATAAGCGAACCTACTATATTGTTGCTTGACGAAGATGGCGATGAATATGCGCGCGTAAGTTTTCCGGGTGTGAACTTAACGGATAATCAGTATATCATAATCAATTCTGCGACAAGAAAGATATGGTTTTTTGACGGTGCGAACTTACAGGATTTTTCCGCGAAAACGGATCCCCAATATGATACATTTTTGTTTGCGCAAAGGGGTATTAGCATGATTTCCGTAAATCTTATGCCGATGGATACCGGCAAACTCACGGGGAGCTGGAGGCAGTACGGGTTATGATTATATCTTTTTATGGTGAAGATTTTGAAGGATTGCAAAACAATGCTTCACTGGTTGTGGATAGCAGTTCATATTCTCTTATACGTAGAGGAGTGGATTTGGATGAGTTATCCTGTACTTGTGAAGCATTTACGGAAGACATTCAACCGACCTTCATAGTTGTTAAAACCGATAAGGGGAAATATGTTTATGGCTGCTTAGCGGGAATACCGGAAAGGACAAAAGAAAATCAAACGAAAATTAACGGCACGGATTTAAAAACTATGCTGAAAAGTGATGTGGTTCTTGACCTTTCAAAAACATGGGCAAGTGTAAATTTGTTTCTGCAAGACGTGTTCAATGAATGGAATACTTCAGTAAATCAAGGAAGTTTTGTTTGCGATCTGTGTTTCGGTGAAAATGTCGGATCCGTTCCGTTCGACTATTTAAAACCATCGACGGAAAAAATAAGTGTATATAATGCGTGGGATGATATTTTTGCGCCTTACCTAAAATATTACGATCTGTTTATGACGGCAGAACTTGATTTGATAAGAAAAAAAGTTCTTTTTACAATAGGAAAAAGCCGTGCCGTTCCTGTAAATATAAAACTATGGGAATATGGTATTTACGATTACGGGAAATGGATCGCGGACGTAAACGAGACACAAGGTGCCGTTCTTTACGGAGAGAAAATCATATATGGGACAAAATGGATCTTGACATCGCAAAATGTAATCACGACCGATCCGTCGAACCGTAATATTTATCCGATCAAAAGAAAAGTGGTTCTAAAAGAAACGGATCAGTCGGAAGAAGTAGAGACGCTTAAAGCGCAGGCCGATCAGGAAGCTCTTGAAACTCTAACGGAATCTTTGTTTAAGGAAGATCTTTCATTAGAGAACTTTCAAGCGGATTTTCAAACGCGCTGCAATATTTATCCGAAACGAGGGGAAGGCTTATATAAAGCTTTACCAGTTGGAGAGTTGCATTATGATGCGACAGGTTTAAAAAAAGTGCAGATAGGTTACAGATTTACAGGTATTCAGTTTTTATTTTGATACGAGGTGAAAGATGGGGTTAAGGTTGATTAGACAAAAAAGTAATTCTCCTAATGTGCTAAACACAGATGATGCACGCATGGTACGTTATGCGTACGGTGGTTACAACGGGTACATAAAAAACAGAGGAACGGAATGTTCTTATGAAATCGCTGGAAATATTTTCAAGATAACAAGCGGCGTTTTAGTTTTGCAAGGATGGGAGGTCGAAATTGATAGTAATGGATGGTCTTTATCTGTAGATTCTCTCACAAAATATTATTCTGTATATTTGGAAGTTAATCTTGCCACAGATACAGCCGAAATAAAAAGTATTTACGATACTGTGGGCGTCCCTTCTGTTGAAAGTGGGGATGACTTGACGCGGACTATCAACGGAATAGCACGCATTGTATTATACACTTTCAAATCAAGCGGCAGTATTATCGAAAACGTAGTTAAGAAAATATATGCTATTGATTACACAATTAACTGTATTGCCACAATAAATAAGCGGCTTGATGAAATGGGTTTTAAACAGGCATCGCTCAAAAACGGAGAAATAGCGTTAGAAACTATTTGGAACGATGCCGATTCTCCGATTCTGACTGTTGAGAAAATGGCAAAATTTGCAATACTTAAAGATTTATCGGTTGCGACAAAAAATATAATGGGAATTTCGATCGGCACTACAGGTTCGGGTAGCACGTTTCGTTCGTATTTATCGGCAATCAACGGTGACATCACTTTTTTACCACGATATTTATGGCCTATCACGAAAATATATGCAATAGGGTTCATAAAAGTATGGTATATTAGTGGATCAAATCAATATGCTCAAGAACAACTGCATGTAAACATAACGATTGAAACAGACGGAAGGGTATATGCAACACCAACGGATGACAGTACAAGACAAACTCTTGTTTCTGCAAATTCAAACAGACCTGTATATATAGAAATAAGTAATATAGGCTGGGATATAAATTAATGAGGTGTAACGTGTTTAAAATACTCGAAAAAGATGGCGTAAATAATGAAAATATAGACGGCGGTGCTTTTAATAATTTATCCGCGGGAAATCAAGACGGTGTACTTGGAGGTGTATTATCAGAATGCAGGATGACTTCTATCGGGAATGCCATAAGTATCGGAACAGGTGTAATTATAATACACGGAATTCGGGTTAAAATCATATCTGTTGAAAATATATACATATCATCAATACCTTTGACATCGATAAGGTATCAGGTCATTGCACGGATCACGATTATAGATTCTAAGCCGGATTTTATTCTTTTTGTGCAAGAGCCGAAAAATTTAACGCAAGAAGAATTTTATGAAAATAATAACGGTGTGTATGAAATCGAAATAGGTAGATTTACACATAATCCGGATGGAAGTATCGGTGATTTGACTCGTACTGTTGATACCCTATATGGGGCAGCCGCAAGCGGATCTATCGAAGTAGGGGATGTTACTGTACGCGAGATAGATGCAGGGAATCCTCCAGAGGTGGATATTAATAAGCGGAAGGAGAACGGAAAAGAGTTGTTGGATTTCGATTTTGGAATCCCTAAAACAACAGCAACAGATGTTGAGGCTATACATTATACGGAACAAAAATTAACAGAAGCCCAACAAAACCAAGCCCGTGAAAATATCGGAGCGCAAGAATATGGAAACTATGCAACTCAAACAGCATTGTCTTCGGAAATATCGGATCGTCAATCGGCCGACAGTTCGTTGCAATCTGCCATTAATGCCAAATATACCAAACCGTCAACGGGTATTCCTGAAAGCGATTTAAGCGCAAGCGTTCTGGCGTCTTTGGATAAGGCGGATACGGCTTTTCAGTTGCCAAGTGATGTTGTAATTGGTAAATCATCCCCAACGATTACTTCAGGTACAACATATATAAATTGCTCGCATTCAAGTACAATTTCGGCATCAGGAAGTTATTATTTTATAAATTGTTCGGGGACAATTACAGTTAGTGGAACATCTCCCAAAATTTATATTACGGACAGCCCGAATTTAACGGTAAACGGGATCACTTCTTCCAACTGGCGCAATATATATAGAGACGGGGAAGCAAGTTACATTGCCAGAAATTCCAATATAAACATCGATTTGGGGGACACGCTGACGATCGGAACGGGCATTCAGGACAACAGAGAGGATAAATACGAAGTTTTAATTTCCATACCCGACAACGGCTCGCATTATATAACGGGAATGGGAGGAACAACGTATATTTGTCCGAATTACGATAATACCAAAACAGAGTTTATTCAATTTACGATCGACAGTTCGTATAATTTGAAATGCAATCCTCAGTTCGGCGAAAGTTATTTCATTGTCTCATGGGTAAGATTTTCACGCAGATTAAATGCGTAAAAGGAGAGGAAGGAATGTTTGCAAAATTTGACGAAAACGGAAAGATCGAATCGTACTCGTTTGTGGATAATTTGGATGATATCCGTCCGGATCCGGAAGGATTTGAACAGATCAGTGAATTTTCAGAGGAAGATATTTTTTACCTTATCAAAAAAGACGGTGTTGTGCAGGTAGATGAAGCGGCAAAAGTCGCAGATCAAAAAAAAGTTGAGAATGCGGCATTGAATGCAAAATATATTCCGTCTGAGGTCGCGTCAATGAGAATATTTGCAAAGGAATATCTGAAAGCAAATCCGCCGCAGGACACGGAAGAAAAATTGATGCTTTCGGGTATATATGATACATATGATCCGAACAATCCGAAAAAGCGTGAAGTTGGAGATTTGTTTAATGTGGCAGGGCAAACGTGGGAAACCATTCAGGCGTATGATGAAAATATATATCCAGACATTAATCCTGATAATCCGCAAACATGGCATACGTTTAATAAGCCTTTACATGGAAAATCGAAAGAAACGGCGCGCCCATTTATCAAGCCGCAATATGGTACAACAGATATGTATTTAAAAGGGGAATATGCAGTTTTCCCTGAAGGCGTCAGACGTGCAACAATGGATACTGTTTTTTCTCCAGAAGAGTATGCAGTAGCATGGGAAGACGTAGTATAAAATATAGGATATTTTATGAATCAAATTAAAAATTTTCTAAAAATGTTATGGTATCTGATCTGGATTAAA
Organism: uncultured Clostridia bacterium; assembly: GCA_944341655.1. GTDB lineage: Bacteria > Bacillota > Clostridia > Christensenellales > Borkfalkiaceae > Borkfalkia. Next base: position 8,343 of record CALVMA010000139.1, read on the forward strand.
TTGATGTTGATTGTGATTTACACAGTAGTAACAGATATACCTTTGACCGAAGGGATAAAAATGGCTATAAATTGGATTAAAACGAAATTTTGCGGCGGTTCGTTTTAAAATACATAAAAGGAGTAAAGTAATGTCTAACTTCGAAAACAATTTGCAGAATCTTAAGGCAAATCTGACGGCGGAAAAACAAACGTATGAAAATGAAAGATGGAATGAAATTCGTTCTACCACGCTTGCGGAGTTCCGAAAGGATCAGGAAAGAGTTTGCAATGAAGGGATTGCTGCATTACAGCAGCAGCGTGACGATGCAGTTCGGCAGAAGGAAGAAGAACTTCGAAATTCTTTGAAAGAAGAAATCGAAGATACTTTCGGACAAGTTGATGTTTTGATGCGCGATGCACTTGCTGTTTTTGAGAATAAGCGCAGGTATCAGAACATCGAAAACAAGTAAGAGGAAGATCATGAAAGAACAGGTGCTTTTGTACGGAGTATGTGCCGCGATCTCGATAGTTGCGGTTGCATTGACTTCGTTGATTAAAATAATCGTTTGCACCATTACTCAAAAATACGGAAAAGATATTTCGGGAAACGTGAAGGAATATGTATTTACGCCGATAGCGATTATTATTGCGGGGCTGGGGTGTTATTTTTGGGTGAATAAGGTTTCCCCTGAAATGGGGGAGGAACAGTTTATATTAACAATAGCAGCATTTAGCCTTGCGACCATGTTAATATATTTGATGCTATTTCAATCGACTCGAAAAATTGCTGTTGCTATTTTTAATGCAATTGTTCAAAAAAAAGGACTTGAACCGGTAGTTGATGCCGTTCAGTCTGTGATCGGGGAGATCGATACAGCAAAGGACACAAATTCAGTGGAAGATGTTTCAAAAGAAAAGAATAATTTGCAGTCAAGTGCAAATTATTCTTCAGGCACCGCCCAAGATGCTGCCGCGAATCTGCAGGCGATGGTGGAAAAAATAAAAAAAAGATGATTCTTTTCCGCTCATGATTGAGCGGTTTTTTATTTTTTGTGCCTAAATTGTGCCTAAAAAGCAAAAACCACTATATACAGTAATGTTACAAGGCGAATAACATACTATATATAGTGGTTTTCAGATGTGGCGCAGAAGGCGGGATTTGAACCCGCGCTACGGTTTCCCGTACTACTCCCTTAGCAGGGGAGCCCCTTGAGCCGCTTGGGTACTTCTGCATCGGCTCGGCAGCGGTTGTGATTTAAAAAATTGCATTTTCAAATCCAACGCTAAGATATAATACCATAAAATTCTTTTTTTGTCAAAGTATAATGGTGTATTTTTAAAAAATATTTACAGAAAAAGCGAAGGGGCGCAAGTTTAAAAAAATGCGAAAAAATGCGCAGAAAATCGAATTTTTTGCGGATTTGCATAAAAAAACGTACATTGGTCGAACAAAAATTAAAATAAGTATTGCAAAGGCGAAAGTAATATGGTAGAATGAAAGAAGGGAGAGTACTATCATGAACATTTGGCACGATATTTCCGAAAAGCGCATAAAAAAAGACGATTTTATGTGTTATATTGAAATACAGAAAGGGAGCAAGAGCAAATACGAGCTGGACAAAGAAACGGGGGTTTTGAAGCTGGATCGTGTACTTTATACGTCCACGGTATATCCGGCGAGTTATGGATTTATACCGCGGACGCTTGCGGACGACGGGGATCCTTTGGATGTTCTGGTATTGTGCAGCGAGCCGATACTTCCGGCGACGATGGTGCAGTGTTATCCGATCGGAGTGATCAACATGATCGACGACGGAAAGATGGACGAAAAGATCATAGCGATCCCGTTCCGAGAGCCGACGTATAACATTTACACGGACATATCGCAGTTGCCGCGGCATATATTCGATGAAATGATGCATTTTTTTGAAGTTTACAAAGTATTGGAGCATAAGACGACGTCGGTGAAAGAAATTATGGGCAGGGACAACGCGGTATCGATCGTCGAAAAGAGCATAGAACAATATCGGAAATGTATTTTGGGGGAAAGAGCATGAAGGTTTTGTTTTTGGGTGATTCGATCACGGAAAGTAACCGTGACACAGCGGATCCCTTGTCGTTGGGGGACGGATACGTATTTATTCTTCACGAGAAGCTGAGGAATCTTTACGAAGACGTCAAATTTGAGTTTGCGAACAGGGGGATACGTCACAGTCGGGCGGAAGATCTTGCGGCGAGAGCGGGGAGCGAGCTGAAAGCGGAGCGTCCGGATGTGGCGGTGGTGCTGATCGGTGTAAACGACGTATGGAGCAGGGAAGAGCTGGAAGCGCATTTGGATACGGAAAAATTTGCGGTTTCGTACGAAAGCCTGCTCAAGCAAATAAAAGACAGCGGAGCCAAGCTGATCGTGGTGGAGCCGTTCTTGTTCGGGGTACCCGATAAAAAGCGTTTTCGCCGTGATTTTGACCGTATGCTCAAAATTATACGTGCAGAAGCGGCAAAATACGCGGATGCGTTCGTTCCGTTGGACGAAATGTTTGCGGGAGTGAGCCAGAGCGTAGGGATTTCGGCGTATTCTGCGGACGGGATACATCCGACGCATCGGGCGGCGCGGCTGATCGCGGACAATGTGATCAAAAAGATCAAGCAATTTTTATAAGAAGAGGCCATGAAAAAGATACTGATAGTTGTCGATATGCAAAACGATTTTATCGGCGGAGCGTTGGGCACGGCGGAAGCACAGGAAGTTTTGCCGCGGGTGCGGGAGCGTATCGAATCTGCCCGTGCGAGCGGGGATACGGTCGTATTTACGCGGGATACGCACGATGCGGCGGACTATTTTCAAACGCAGGAGGGGAAGAACCTGCCCGTTTTGCATTGTGTGAAAGGTACGGAAGGCTGGCAGATATCGGAAGGGCTGTATGGCGGCGAGCGTGTGTTTGACAAGCCCTGTTTCGGGAGCGAGGAGCTGGCGCGTTACGTGCGCGGGAATGGTTTTGCCGAGGCGGAGCTGATCGGAGTGTGTACGGATATCTGCGTGATTTCGAACGCTCTGCTGATCAAGGCGTTTGCGCCCGAAACAAAGGTCTGCGTGCGCGCGGATTGCTGTGCCGGCGTTACGCGGGAAAGGCATGAGACCGCCCTTCGCGCAATGGCGGCGTGCCAGATCGGTATCTTATAATTGCGCGGGCTGGATAAGCGAAATCAAAAGCATTCGGATGCGGAAAGAGCGCGGCCGGGTTCGGGAAGGCCGTAACTATTTCCGCAAGATCGTAACTACTTCGGTAAGATCGTAACTACGCTGCCGCCGTCAAAAAATTTTGACGGCGGCAGCGTTTTTCGGTGAAAAGGCCGTCCTGAAGTCCGAAAAAATTTTCGGACTTCAGGACGGCCGCAAAGGATCGAGTCCCGTTTTTTTGCAAACGTGCAACATTTGGCGGGACGAAAAGGCAATATTTTGCCGCTTTCTTCGGAAAGCGGCAAAGGCGTGTAAAAGCCCGTCCGCGCGGATTGTTCCGCGCGGACGGGCTTTTTGCAGGTTTTTTGCAGGGTGCCGTAAGGGCGACGCAGGGGCGTCTATCGTATTTTTCCTTGAAGAATGCCGTCGATGGCTCGGAGTACGCCGCCTTCCGTATTGGAGGGGACGACTTTGCCGATGCGTTTTTTTAAGGGAGGGTAAGCGTTTTCGGTGACGAAGGGGTGGCCGCATTCGGAGAGCATTTCGAAATCGTTCATGTGGTCGCCGAAGGCCGCGCATTCCTCTTTTGCGAAGCCGAATTTTTCGCGGATAAAGCGAAGGGCTTGTCCTTTGTCGGTATTTTTCAGGGAGATATCCAGCCAGTTGCCGCCCGATTGAATGACGCGCAGGTCATGCAAAGTATTCGGAAGAATTTTCATGCCGTTTGTTTCGGGGCCGAGCCCGTCGTAAACGGCGATCTTGCAGACGCGTTCCGCGTGTGCGACGTCGCGGAGGGAACGTTTGGCGTTGGAAACGTAGGAAGCGGCCACGTAAGTGAGAAAGGGCTGACCGTCCGACTCGTAGTAAGCGCAATCGGGGGTGCAGAGCAGGGGGTGCGTGTCCGAGACGTCGGCGACGGCGCGGAGGGAGCGCAGGATATCTTTTTCGGGCAGGCATTCGCAGCGGAGCAATTTTCCGCCGTAAGAGACGATGGCTCCGTTTTCTGCCATAATGAGGATCTGGTCTGCGACGGGTGCAAACATTTCGGTGAGCGCGGAGAGCTGTCTTCCGCTTGCGGGGCAAAAGAGGATGCCGTTTTCGTGCAGGCGTGCGATCGCCTCGAAAGTACCTTCGGGCAATGTTCCGTTTTCGTCGAGCAGAGTTCCGTCGAGATCGCTGGCGATAAGTTTGATCATGGTCAGTTCCGTATTCGAATGAATTTGTTTATAAACGCAAAAAATTTTGCCGGGATTAGTTCATTTTCCGATGCTCTACATGAGCGGTGCGAACACGCGCAGGATGGCGCGGTAGAGCAGGCTGTGCAGGCTGTCTTTGATTTCCGATTCGCAAACCTCGTGGCTTATGCTGCAGGTAGCTTGGAAATCCTCGCAAAGTTCGCGGCAGACGCGACGGTCGAAGAAGAGGATATCGCATTCGAAGTGCATATAAAAACTTCTGAAATCCATATTCGTGGAGCCGATGATGCAATATTTGTCGTCGTAGACGATGCTTTTGGCATGGATGAATCCCGGGGAGTAGCGGTAGATTTTGATGCCTTCGAGCACCAGCTGCGAATAGAAGGCCTTGGTGACGGCGAAGACATATTTTTTGTCGGGGATATGTGGCACGACGATGCGGACGTCCACGCCCGAGCGGGCGGCAGTGATCAGAGCGCGCTGCATTTCCCCGTCGAGGATCAGGTAAGGGGTATTGATATAGATATATTTTTTTGCGTTGTAGATAAGTTTCAGGTACAGATTTTCGCAGACGTTGCTGTTTTGTCCGAACGGGGCGTCGCTGAACGCGATGCAGCGGCAGTCGCCGGGGGCGCAATCGGTGACGTAGCGTTCGAAGTTTTCTTTTTCGCCGCGCAGAGCCCAAAGCTGCAAAAACATGGCGGCGAAATTCTGAACGACGCGGCCTTTGACGAGGATGCCGGTATCTTTCCAGTGGCCGAAAGGATGGGTTTCGTTGATATACTCGTCGGCGATGTTGATGCCGCCCGTGAAAGCGCATTTGCCGTCGATGACGGCGATTTTGCGGTGCGTGCGGTTATTCTGGGCGATGTCGAGCACGGGGCGGAAGGGGTTGAAGCACATACATTTGATGCCGCGTTTTTCAAGGTTTTCGGCGTAGCGGGTGGGCACTTTGAGCATCGAACCGATGTCGTCGTAGATGAGTCTGACGTCCACGCCGCGGGCGGCTTTGTTCTCGAGGATTTCGAGGACGGAATTTAAAAATTTCCCTGGTTCGATGACGAAATATTCGAGAAAGATATATTTTTCGGCGGTTTTGAGTTCGGCGAGGAGCCGTTCCGCGTATTCTTCGCCCGAGGGGAAATATTTATATTCGGAGCAATCGGAGAGCGGCATGCCGGTATATTTTGTGACGTATTCGGCGCATTGGCGGGCGAAAGGGTCGTCGTCAGGGTAGTCTTGCGTATCGGGTTCGGCGTAGAGGCATTCGGCTCCGGCAAACCGTTCGACGAGTTTGGCGCGTTTGCGGCGGGGAAGTTTATGCCTGCGCAGCATGATGTAGAGGATAATGCCGATGGGCGGCAGCAAGAGCACGGGGACGATCCATGCGATTTTGTATTCGGCGTTCATGTCCGAATTGATGATATAGATGGCGGTGATGCCGTCCACGATAAAGAGCACGACGGTATAGATGACCGTTGCGTGGCTGGGCAGGGCCATGGAGATGAGGATGATCGCTCCCGGAATGAGGGCGAGTTCTATCAACAATAAAATACAGACGAGCAAAAATTTGCTCGTCAGAAGTTTAAACAATTTTCTGCGTCGCATAGGTGATCTTTACTCCGTCAGGCGAGCATGTTGAGGACGGAAACGGGCACGTTTTGTCCTTGTTCGGCTGCGTTTGCCGCATTTTCGAACTGTTTCGCGGCATCGGAAACGGGAGAAAGGAGCAAATGCAGCGGTGCGATGTTGACGGCTTTGTTTAAAAGCAGGTTGATGGCCGTGGCGACATCGGAGTAGTCGTTGGCGACCGAAGTCAGCGTGAGCTGTTTATCCAGCGCGTTTTTGAGCTGTGCGGAAGCCTCGGGGAAAGAAAAGCCCGTATAGACGACGGTGCCTCCGGGTGCGGTCGTATCGAAGGGAAGTGCGAGCGGTATGCCGTTGTAGCTGCAATGCACGCTTGCGGCGGCGAGCCGTCCGCCCGTGATGCGTTCCACCGTGGGGAGGAGATCTTCGTCGGCTTTGACGGTGTAATAGACGCCGCACTGTGCGGCGGTTTTGAGCCGTTGCTCGTCGCTGTCGATGAGGATGGGCACGGCCTGGTGGTAGATCAAAAGCTGTGCGAGGATGTTCCCGAGTTCGCCCGCGCCGAAAACGGCGATGTGCGAACCTTTGGCGATTTTCAGCCTGTCGATGACGGCTTCGCCGATGGCGACGATCCCCGTAAAGAGCGCTTCGGTATCCGAAACGGCGGAGGGGAGCGGGGAAAGGTTTTCCTCGTCCGCGACGACGAAGTCGCGCATGTATCCCTCGGCGTTGACGCCCGCGATCTGCATGTTTCTGCAGGAGTCGGGATCGCCGGAGAGGCACTGATCGCACGAACCGCAGGGAACGGAGTCGTGGATGAACACGCGGGTATTTTTTTCGACTTTGACGCAGGCGGAGCCCGCTTCTCCCACGACGCCCACGGCAAACCGTCCGGGCACGAACGGGTATTTGGGTTTAGGCGTGCCGCAATAGGCGCGCAGTTCGGTGTTCGAGAGCAAAATTTGCGTGACTTTTACTTTCGCCTGGGTGTCCTTTGTGAGATTGTCCGGTCTTTCTTCCGAGGTCAGGACTTTGGGGGAAAGGATTTTCCAAATCATCATAGCACTCCTTTTTTTGTGCGGGAGAGGGGGTTGGCCGCAAACTCCCGCATGAAATATTATAATGCAACATTTCGGATTTTGCAAGCAAATGCGGGCAAAAATCGCAGGTTTTGGCAGACAGAGCGGTGCATTCGGGCGGATCGGGCGGGCGGACGGGGCGGAAAGAGGTGCGGGAAACGGGTTGAGGGAGGCGGGCGATGCGTCTTTGCGGCGGGAGGGCGGCAAAAAGAAAAAATTTTTTGTAAAGCAGCGTGATTTAGTTTGACTTGTCTGAAAAAATACGATATAATAAATCAGCATCTTAGAATGAGAAAGTAAGCACAGAGAGGTGAAAGCATGAAACCCGATATACATCCCGACTATCATGAGGCTACGGTCGTATGCGCATGCGGCGCAACTTTCAAGACCGGAACGACCAAGAAAGGTGACACGATCAAAGTAGATATTTGCAGCAAGTGCCATCCCTTCTTCACCGGCAGACAGAAACTCGTAGATACAGGCGGCAGAGTCGATAAGTTTAAAAAAAGATACGGAATTTAGTATTTGCGTTTTCAGCTCTAAGGGTTTGCTTGGGGCTGATTTTCTTTTTTTGACGCGCGCGTATGCGCGGGGATACTCTTTCGGAGAAACTTTGATACATGAGCACGAAAAAACAAAAAGGCAAGAGGACTTATATCGGCGGGCAGGCAGTTCTGGAAGGCGTAATGATGCGCGGCAAGACGTCGTATGCGACGGCCGTGCGCGATCCGGAAGGCAACATTCAGGTCGAGAGCCGCAGATTGAGCACATCGAAGGGTATGCGCATCGCATCGAAGATCCCGCTCGTGCGCGGGGTAGTCAATTTTGTGAGCTCGCTGGTGACGGGCAGCAAGATTCTGATGCGCAGTGCGGAGGTGTACGGCGACGAAGGCGAGCCTTCGCGTTTTGAAAAGTGGTGCGAGAAGAAACTTCACGTGAACGTGATGTCGCTCGTATCGTTTTTGGCGACGTTGCTGGGCATACTTTTGGCGGTGGGGCTGTTTATAGTCCTGCCCATTTTTCTGGCGGATCTTCTGGTCGATTCGGGGGACTGGCTGGTCAAATACAGTGTCGGGTACAATCTGATCCAGGGCTGTATCCGATTGATCATTTTTATTTTGTACATTGTAGCGATCACGGCGATGCGGGACATCCGCCGCGTATTCATGTATCACGGGGCGGAGCACAAGACGATCACCTGTTTTGAGAAGGGGATGGAGCTGACGCCCGAGAACGCAAAGACCTGTTCGCGCATTCATGACCGTTGCGGGACGACCTTTTTGTTTCTGGTCATGGCGGTGAGCATCGTGGTGTTTTCGATCGTGAACTGGGTTTGCGACGAATATTTGGATTTTTACCGTTTCGGGAAAGTCGTAAATTTTCTCATACAATTCGGGGTAAAAATTTTATTTTTGCCGTTGGTGGCGGGGATCTCGTATGAGGTGCTCAAGCTTTTGGCGAAGTCGCAGAGCAAGATCCTGCTGCCGATCAAGGCGCCGGGCTTTGCTTTGCAGAAGCTGACGACGCGGGAGCCTTCGGACGATATGCTGGAGGTAGCGATCGCGGCGTTTAAGAAAGTTTACGAAATGGATGCGGACGCATCGGTCAAAGAGACGGATTTTACCGTATCCAAGACGGTGAAGAAGTACACGGAGGAGCTCAAAGCGCTGTTTGCGCAAAACGGGATCGACGAAAGCGATGCGGAGTGGCTGGTATCGATCAAGACGGGGGTAGCGCGGAGCGAACTGGAGCAGACGGACAGGATGCTTGTGCCCAGCCGCGTGCGGGAACTTGACAAAATTGCGGGCGAACGCTTGACGGGCAAGCCGCTTTGGTATATACTCGGAGATACGGAATTTTACGGATGCAAGATCAAGGTGGACGAGCGCGTGCTGATCCCGCGTCCGGAGACGGAGCTTTTGACCGAGCAGGTTTTGCGGACGGCGGAGCAGGGGAACAAGGTGCTGGATCTTTGCACGGGCAGCGGCTGCATTGCGATCGCGCTCGCGAAAGAGGGCAAGGACAAGGAGCTGACGGTGACGGCGTCGGACGTGAGCGCGGACGCGCTTGCGCTGGCGCAGGAAAACGCGAAGGCGAACGGCGCGGACGTGAAATTTATCGAGAGCGATCTTTTGGACGGCGTGCGCGGCAAGTTTAATATCATTGTATGCAATCCGCCCTATGTGAAGAGCGGGGACATGCAGGGATTGCAGCGCGAAGTGCGGTTCGAGCCCAAGGCGGCGCTGGACGGCGGCGAAGACGGGCTGGATTTTTACAGGCGTCTGGCGAAGGATGCGCCGCGGCATCTGGTGAAGGGCGGCATGTTGTTCATGGAGTGCGGCGAAGGGCAGGCGCAGGAGATCGTCAAGCTCTTCAAAAAATTTGACTATACGATGGTTTCCCGCGACTATAACGACGTGGAGCGCTTTGTGCGCGCCGTGTTGTGACGCGGAGCAGAAGAATAGACATGATCAAAAAATTAGAGGACGTATTGCAAAAATACGAGCAGCTTTCCGCGGAGATGGCGGATCCTGCCGTCATAGCGCAGCCCGAGAAGTGGACGCAGTGTGCCAAAGAGCATGCGGACGTTGCGGAAACGGCGGAGAAGTATCTCGAATACAAGAAAGTCGAGAAAGAGATGAACGAAGCGTTTGCGGCGGCGGAAACGGAAGAGGACAGGGAGATGAAAGATCTTCTCACCGAGGAAGGGTACGCCTGCAAGGAAAAGCTTTCCGCCATTCACAACGAGCTTCGCATATTGCTTTTGCCCAAGGACAAAAACGACGAGCGCAACGTAGTCATGGAGATACGCGGCGGGGCGGGCGGCGACGAGGCAAGCCTGTTTGCGGCGGATCTGTACAACATGTATTGCAGGTATGCGGAGACCATGCGGTGGAAGACGGAGATCATCGACATGAACGAGACGGAAGTGGGGGGCATGAAAGAGGTCGTGTTCACCGTTTCGGGGAAGGGCGTGTACAGCAAGCTCAAATACGAAAGCGGCGAGCACCGCGTGCAGCGCGTGCCGGAAACGGAATCGCAGGGCAGGGTGCACACGTCGACGGTGACGGTGGCGGTGCTTCCCGAGCCCGAGGACGTGGACGTGGAGATTTCGGACAAGGATCTGAAGATCGACACTTACCGTTCGGGCGGCGCGGGCGGACAGCACATCAACAAGACGGAGAGCTGTATCCGCATCACGCACTTGCCGACGGGGATCGTGGTGACCTGTCAGGACGAGCGTTCGCAGATCAAAAACCGTGAAAAGGCGATGAAAGTTTTGAAGAGCCGCCTGTACGATTATTACAACACGAAGTACCAGAGCGACTATGCGCAGAACCGCAAGAGCCAGATCGGCACGGGGGACAGGAGCGAGCGTATCCGCACGTATAATTTCCCGCAGAACCGCGTGACCGATCACAGGATCGGGCTGACGCTGTACTCGTTGGACAGTTTTATGATGGGCGATATCGGCGGGATGCTGGAAGGGCTTGCGATCGCGGACCGCGAAGCGCAGCTTTCGTCCGCCGAGGACGAATAGACAATCAATGGCATGAAAACACGGGTACGTACCGCGATTTTCGGTATAAAATCCGTTACCGCGCCGCAAATACCGCACGGGAGAACGGTTGATCACAGATAAATATTTTACGAGGTATAAACGTATGAACACGACAAAGAGGATCTCTTCCATCTCTCCTTCCCTGACGCTTGCGATCACCGCAAAGGCGAAAGCGATGAAAGCGGAGGGTAAGTCCGTCATCGGATTCGGTGCGGGTGAACCCGACTTCAACACGCCGCAGCACATTATCGACGCGGCGAAAGAGGCGCTGGACAAGGGCTGCACCAAATATACGCCTTCCTCGGGGCTGCCGCAGCTTCGCGCGAAGATCGCGGAAAAATTCAAACTCGAACAAGGTTTGGATTACGAGCCTTCGCAGATCATCGTGTCGTCGGGCGCGAAGCATTCCATTTTCAATGCGATGTTTGCGCTTGTCGAAGACGGGGACGAAGTGATCATTCCCGCGCCGTACTGGCTGACGTATCCCGAAGTGGTGAAAGTGTGCGGGGGCGTGAGCGTGTTTGTCGAGGGGCACAAAGAAAATCATTTCAAGATCACGCCGGAGGATTTGAAGAAGGCGATCACGCCGAAGACGAAGATGCTTGTGTTCAATTCTCCGTCCAACCCTACGGGCGCGGTATATACGGAAGAGGAGATCCGTGCGCTGGGGAAAGTGGCGGAAGAAGCGGGGATCTGGGTGCTTTCGGACGAGATCTATTCCAAGCTCATTTATGACGGCGTGAAGCATTTTTCCATGGCGCAGGTGAGCGAGAAGCTGAAAGAGCGGACGGTCGTGATCAACGGCGTATCCAAGACGTACGCGATGACGGGCTGGCGTATCGGCTGGCTGGCGGCGCCGAAGGATGTGGCGAAGGCGATCGACTCTTTCCAGAGCCATGCGACGAGCAATCCGACGAGCATTGCGCAGTACGCGACGCTGGCGGCGCTTGCGGGGAGCGAGGAAGAGCTGGAAAAGATGCGCGGGATTTTCAACGACCGCCGCAAATTCATGATCGAGCGCATTCATTCGATCGAGCATCTGGACTGCATCGAGCCGGACGGCGCATTTTATATTATGCTGATCGTGAACAAATTGTACGGAAAGCGTGACAACGGCAGGAAGATCGGCGGATCGCTTGACGTGGCGGACATGCTTTTGGAAAAGGGCGTCGCGGTCGTGCCGGGGATCGCGTTCGGGGACGACGAGTGCGTGCGTCTTTCGTATGCGATCTCGAAAGAGGATATCGCGGCGGGATTGGACCGTATCGAACAGTTTGTGAAGGAGGTCTTTTAAGCGGTGATTTATTTCGACAAGAGCAAAAATCTTCTCGAAGAGGATAAATATCAATACGAATTGCAGGACGTGAAGGAGCCGGAGCTTTTCCGTGATCTTTACCCGTACGACGAGATCCCGAAGGTGGTGTTCAACTATCGTCATGTGCCGATGAACATGCCCGAAGAGATCTGGATCACGGACACGACGTTCCGCGACGGGCAGCAATCGACGTCGCCTTTCACGGTCAGGCAGATCGTGGACATATTCAAGCTGATGTCGCGTCTGGGCGGGCCGAAAGGGATCGTGCGGCAGAGCGAATTTTTCCTGTACAGCGAAAAGGACAGGCAGGCGCTGAAAGAGTGCCAGGATCTGGGGTTGAAGTTCCCCGAGATCACGACGTGGATCCGTGCGAACGAAAAAGATTTCGAGCTGGTGAAGCAGGCGGGGGTTGCGGAAACGGGCATTCTTGTCAGTTGTTCGGATTATCATATATTTAAAAAGATGAATCTCACGCGTGCGCAGGCGATGGATAAATATTTGGGCATCGTGAAGAGCGCGCTCTCGCACGGGATCCGTCCGCGCTGTCATTTCGAGGACATCACGCGAGCGGACTTTTACGGATTTGTCGTGCCGTTCACAAACGAATTGATGAAACTTTCGCGGGAGAGCGGGATCCCGATCAAGATCCGCATGTGCGACACGATGGGATTCGGCGTGACCTATCCCGGCACGTCTCTGCCGCGCAGCGTGCAGGGGATCGTGTACGG
>CALVMA010000140.1 GCA_944341655.1 uncultured Clostridia bacterium
TCGGTGCTTTTTATTCCGACGGATGCGAAGAATTATCAGACCGTGCGCGCGGCTATAACGGTGACCGTCGTAAAAGCAAATGCGACGCACACTTATTTTAACAGTATATACGCGGTGTACGGCGATACGCTCGGCGATCTGGTGATCTCGACGGACGAAGAGGGCGAATGGAATTGGGAGGACGATCCTTCCACGCCGGTGGGAGAATTGGGAGAACATATTTTCAAGGCGATTTATACGCCGGAGGACAGTAAAAACTATAACAGCGAGACGGTAGAGATCGTCGTGACGGTGGGGAAAGCGGTTCCCGAGATCACGGAGCCCGACGGGCTGACGGCGAAAGTCGGGCAGACGCTCGCGGAGGAGCAGCTTCCTGCGGGCTGGGCGTGGCAGGATGCCGCGCAGGCTCTGACGCAAGCGGGTGAAACCGAAGTTACGGCGGTTTATACGCCGGAAGACGTGCAGCACTATGAAACTCGTGAAGTTCTGCTGACCGTTCTTGTGGAAGAGGAAAACCGCGGCTGCGGATCGTCGGCGGGGGCTGTCGGATTCCTGGCGGGAGCGGCGGTGCTGTGCGCCGCGGGGACGGTGATCCTGCGTAAAAAGCGCGATTGACGGATCGCCGTCGAAGAAGGTTTTTTGCGTAGATTTTGGATTTCGGAAAAACGAAAAAAGAAAGACGGGGCGCGCTTTTTGACAAAGCGCGCCCCGTTTCGCGCATAATCGGCAGAATTTTTGCGTGCGGGCATGATATAATCTATGCCAGCACATAGGGCGGCACCGTATGACTTGCGGTGCGGAATAAAGGTTGCGGAGAAAGGGAAAGTGGCGCGGAAAATCGTGATCACGTCGGGCAAAGGCGGCGTGGGAAAAACGGCGGTCGCCGTCAATCTCGGGATGAGGCTTGCCGCCATGGGGGAACGCGTTATCCTGGCGGATGCCGATTTCGGGTTGAATAACATCGATGTGGTGTGCGGGGTGGAAGGGAACGTCGCATACGACATTGTGGACGTGATCGAGGGGCGATGCCGGGCAGCGCAGGCGCTTGTGAGGCATCCGGAGTTTCCCAATTTGTTTTTGCTCGCGTCCAACCATACCGATCCGAACAAATACAGATCGCCGCAGGCGGTGCGCCTGATCATCGATTCTCTCGCGCCGCGTTACGATTATATTTTCATCGACAGTCCTGCGGGGATCGGAGGCGGTTTTCACCGTGCGGTGGCGTCTGCGGACGAAGCGCTCGTGGTGACGACGCCGCACGTATCCTCTCTGCGGGATGCGGACAAAGTGATCACGGTGCTTAAAAGCTACCGTCTCAAAAGCGTGGATCTTGTGGTGAACATGGCGCGGGGCGACCTCATAGCGGACGGCGAGATACTTTCGCCGCACGAGATCGCCGAAATTTTGAAGATCCCGCTCATCGGGATCGTCCCGCAGGAAGACGCCGTGTTTTTGGGCGAGCGGCAGGGCGGAGCGCAGAAAGCGTTCCGCATCCTTGCTTCCAACATCGCCAAAGGCACGCGCAAGCTGTACAACGTTACGGGGAAATACTACGGATTTTTCGGCAGTATCCGCCGCTCTCTGAAAAAAAACCTCTGAAAGAGGCGAACATTTTCAAGACGATGAGGGACGGGAACGGGCTTACGGGAAATTCTTATCGAGGCCGTACAGGTGCAGTACGCGGCCCGTGCGCAGCAAAAAGAACAGATTGAGGATAAAATCGCATAAAAGGGCGGCGGTAAGAAGAAGGACGGCGATTTTTTTTATGCGGAACGGGATTCGTTGTGCAAGGCGGAAAAGGGGATCCCAAACAAAGGCCATGCCGAACGTAAACAACCCGCCCCAAAGGAGCGTCTGGCTCAGGCAGATGCTGCCGAACAAATGGAAGGTATGGTGGCCGTAATCCCAGAGGGGCGCGTGCAGGGTTTTGGAAAAAAGGACGCCGACGGCGAGTTCGACGAGTGCGGGCGGGAGCATGACGAGGAAATAATAAAGAAGATAAAGAAGGGATCTTGCGCCTGCTTTTGGAAGGGGAGAAAGGCGCGCGCTGTGCTCAAAAAGAGGGCGGAGCCTTCCGCCGTGCGGTGTACCTAAGAGAAAATAGACGAGCAGGACGGTGCTGCCGTAAATGGTGCAAAAGGGCAGGGTGAGGAATCCTCTGTCGATGAGCCCGCCTTTCAGGTAGATGAGAAAGTATATGGTTTCGCCGCACCAGCCGAAGAAAGAAAGGGCGTAAAAGAGCAGTGCGAGGGAATACAGGGAATTTTGTTTGGCGGAAACGCATTTCATGCAGGTAGTTTGCGCGATGCGGCGGGATTCTATTTCCGAAAGGAGGAAAATTATGCGGAAATTACGGGAAAATGCTCTGCGGGCACGGCTGATTTTGGAAAGGGAAGCGCAGCCGCTGACGGAAGAATGCCGCGAAGTCATCGCGCAGGATGTGGCGCGCGCGCTGAGCGAATATTTTCATCTGACGGGCGGCGTGACGCTGCGCGTCGTGCGCGGCGAAGATATCCGCATCACGGTGGAAGCCACGGCGGACAGCGTTCTGGCGTTCGGCGTCGTAAAATAAAAAACGTTTGCGGCAGGCACGACGCCTTAAAGCGTCGTGCCTGCCGCAAAAGCATTGCGCGCGTTTTTCGTCCGAAAAATTTCGGACGAAAACGCGCCCGCCGACGCCTTGATTTTGTCTTTTACAAGTTGTCTTTGCCGTTTACTTG
>CALVMA010000141.1 GCA_944341655.1 uncultured Clostridia bacterium
CCTGCACTCGGGCAAGGCACGGCGCTTTATCCTTTCTTTTTGACCGCCAATATGTGCATGGCGTCCTCCGCGCGCTTTTTCATCATCTCGCACGTGATCTCGTACGGCTTGTTGATGTCGCCGTTAAAATGATAGTTGTTCGCGCTGCATCCGCCGCTGCAAATAAACTTCGCAAAACAGTCCCCGCACTTTTCCCGCGTGAACAGGCAGGAATTTTTGAATTTGCCGCGGATGCTTTCGTCCAGCTTGCCCTCGAATACGCTGCCCATCTTAAAATCCGCATCGCCCGCAAACTGATGACAGGGATATATGTCCCCGTTCGGCACCACCGAAAAATATTCGTTGCCCGCACCGCACGCGCTCACACGCTTGGAAAGACACGGCCCCCCTTCCAGATCGATGTTGAAATGGAAAAAGTTGAATCCCCTTCCTTCCGCCCAGCGCTCCAGATATTTGTCGCACAGCACGTCGTACTCCGCGCATACCTTCGAAAGATCTTCCTTCGTGATGGCAAGATCGGGTATGTCCGTCACCACAGGCTCCATCGAAATGCTGTCAAACCCGTTGTCCGCCAAAAACAGGACGTCTTCGGAAAAATCAAGATTCTTTGCCGTAAACGTTCCGCGCACATAATAGTGCTTGTCCCCGCGGATCTTCACAAAGTTTTTCAAATTCTCAATGACAAGATCGAAACTCCCCTTCCCGTTCGCCGTCTTGCGCACCGCATCGTGCACTTCCCTGCGCCCGTCCAGGCTCAGCACCACGTTCTCCATCTCTTCGTTCAGAAATTGCGCGATCTCGTCTTTGAGCAGAAGCCCGTTGGTCGTAAGCGTAAACAAAAATTTCTTGCCGCGCTTCGCCGCCTGCTCCTTCGCGTAATATACCGTCTGCCTGACTACTTCGAAATTCATCAGCGGCTCGCCGCCGAAAAAGTCCGTTTCCAAAATTTTACGATTCCCCGAATTCTCGATCAGAAAATCGATCGCCGCTTTCGCCGTTTCCAGACTCATGAACTCGCGCTTCGCATGGTATGCGCCTTCGTCCGCAAAACAGTATTTGCAGCGTAAATTGCAATCGTGGCAAATATGCAGGCACAACGCTTTCACCTCGTCGCTCTTCGGCGGCGCCACGCGCACCTCTTCCTTGAAAAGCAGCCCCTGCTTTTCAAGCGACGCAAAATCTTCTTCGTATTCCTTGCGCTCTTGTTCCGTCACGCAGGAAGTGTCTACCTTTTCGCCCAGTTTCTCGCGCAAAAGAAGCGCGCCCTTTTCATCGCATTCGTGCAGGGATGAACTGCCCGTATCGAATATGTAATGCTTGTCTTTGTAAGAAAAAACGTGAACCATCTCTGACCTCTACCCAAGCCGCTCCCGCCCGAACAGGTTTACGGCACACAAAATTTAAGGAGCAGTCCGCCTGCTCCTTAAACGAAATTTGCGTTCAGTTATTTTTTTCGGGGTTGTTCTCCCTCGAAATTCTTTCGCAGGACTGATTGCCGACCGTGCAGCTCGTTTTGCATGCGGACTGACACGTGCTTCTGCATTCGCCGCAGCCCGTTACCTTGCGCTGTGCGGGACGGGCGATCGTTTTAATCTTATTCATGGCTCGATCTCCTCTGTGCTTTTATTAAAACTATTATAATATACCGCGGCAAAAATTGCAAGCATTTTTGAATATTTGCGCCGCCTTCCGACGATTTTTCGCAATGCGCCCTATCTTCCTCCGCACACGAGCGCGGCGATCGCGCCGCCGATCCCGCCCGCGACCGCGCCGAACAAAAGATCCAGCACGTTGCCCCAGCCAAACGCTATGCTGCCCGCGATCGCCGCAAATAGAAAATACGTCACAAGTACCGTGCCCAGCCCGGACAACGCCCCGCGCAACACCGGCTTTTCGCCTCTTATACACAAAACGCAGCCCAGCGCCGCACACGTGAGCTTGATCACCTGATTCACCGGCATGATCACCGACGATCCCCACGAAAATAATTTGATCAGCAACGCAAACACCAGCACCGCCGCCAGCGTCAGAAGCGACGATACGCACACGCTCTTCCCTATCTGCGCCGCCGCACGACCTCTTTCGCCCTGCATAAAAATACCTCCGCACAGCTTTTTATTCTATAACTATGCGGAGGCATTCCTCTCTATTCCGTTTTTCAAAAATTACTTGTCCTGCGTTTCGTCCTTCTTCTCTTCCGAAACTTCCTCTTTTTCTTCCGCGACTTCCTCTTTCGCTTCCGAAACAGGCTCTTCCGCCTTCTCTTCGGCCGCTTCGGCGGGCTCCGATTTCTCTTCCGTCACGGGCTCCGGCTTCGCGTCCGTCTGATAGATGGCCTGTTTGTCAAATTTCATGTAGCTGAAATTCCCTTCGCTGTCACCCGTCCGCAGAACAAACGTGCCTTCTTCGTCGTTGATCTCCACGACTTCCCCGACGATGCCGCCGATCGTCTTGACTTTGCTGCCCGGCTTGATCGCATTGATCGTCTCGTTGAACTGCTTCTGCTTTTTCCGCTGCGAAATGAACGACCATACCAAAAACGCCGCCAACAAAACTACGATCACAATGATCCACAGATAATCCCAAAACGACGAGGCATTTTCCCCTTCCGCCGCCAACAGATTAATTAACATCTCAGATTTTCTCCTTTCTGCTGAATTTGACTTTTTTATATAATAGCGGTTTTACACTTTTTTGGCAACTGTTTTTTTCAGGTTTTTGCCGAAAAATTCATGCAAGACGCATCTTTTCGTCTGTTCGACACAATCCGACACTCATTCCTGCCCGTATTTTGCGTAAAACGCTTCGCGAAACTCCGCCAGCGTCCCGTCTAAAATCGACTGCCGCAGGCCGCGCATCAATTTGTTCAGGAATGTGATGTTGTGCATCGAAAGCAACATCGACGAAAGCATCTCCCCCGCGTTCACCAGATGCCTCAGGTACGCCTTTGTATAATTTTTACAGCAATAGCAGTCGCATTCCTCATCGAGCGGCGTAAAATCTTCTTTATACACCGCGTTTCGTACCACCGCTTTCCCCTTGCTCGTCAGCGCCGTGCCGTTGCGCGCTATGCGCGTCGCAAGTACGCAGTCGAACATGTCGATGCCGCGCATCACCCCTTCGATCAGACAATCGGGGCTCCCCACCCCCATCAGATACCGCGACACTCCTTCCGGCAAAACAGGTTGGATCGCATCCAGCATCTCATACATCAGCGGCTTCGGCTCCCCCACCGACAGCCCGCCGATCCCGATGCCGTATTTTGCAAACGGCTTCGCTTCTTCCACGCTTTTCAACCGCAGGTCTTTGAAAAAATTACCCTGCACGATCGGAAACAGCGGCTGATTATCGTTCGCGTGCGCCTTTGCACACCTTTCCAGCCACCGCACCGTCCGATCCAGCGCCCTCTGCGCGTATTTGCGATCCACGCCGTATTCGCTGCATTCGTCAAACTGCATGATGATGTCCGCACCCAGCGCGTTTTCGATCTCCATCACTTTTTCAGGCGTGAAAAAATGCTTGCTCCCGTCGATGTGCGAATTGAACCAGACCCCCTCGTCCTTGATGTTGTTGAGCTTTGCGAGGGAAAAG